>CANQWJ010000092.1 GCA_947627525.1 uncultured Bacilli bacterium | reverse complement strand
CATAAAGCAACCTTACGAATACATTATACTACATATTTTTAAAAAAGAAAAGACCATTGACTTTGTCAACAGTCTGAGAAAGTTTAAAACTTTCTTTTTTTTCGACATTTTTTTACACTGCAATCTTGTACCATATAAATAGGTGATAGTATGAAGAAAAAAATAGTTAAAAGTGTCATTATTCCGTTGTTGTTTGCGATAACGCTTGGGTTTTATGGTGCCCATATCGCATATCAGTTTTATCAAGTAAAAAAAGAAGTTGATAAGCGCAGTTTTAATACTTATGCCATTCAATATGGGGTTTATACTGATGAAAAAACTTTAAAGGATAAATTAAAAAAATTAGATGACTATGTCGTAAGTGTTGAAGATGGTAAATATTATGTCTATTTAGGTTTTACAACAGATTATGACAACTTAGGAAAAATGCGTCGTATTTATAAAAATAATGATATGCAAGTCTATACTAAATATATGTATATTGATAATCAAGAATTTGTTAACAATCTTGAACAATTTGATGTTTTAATGGCTAATACTGATAAAGAAGAGGATATTATCTCCGTCAATGAAGCTATTTTATCGAGTTATGAAGAAATAATTTTAGGAAATTAGGTAATAATAGTTAATAATACTATTGGTGAAGAAAATGATAAGAGATATTCCATACGATGAACGACCGCGCGAAAGAGCTATCAATAATGGTGTTGCCAATTTATCCAATAGTGAGTTATTAGCGATTCTTTTACGATGTGGTACCAAAGATAAAAGTGTTAAAGATCTATCCTTAGAAATATTAAATAAAATAGGGGATATATCTAACTTTCAAGATTTGACTCTAAATAAACTTTTAGAAATTAAAGGAATAGGGAAAACGAAAGCCATTGAACTTTTAAGTGTTTTGGAACTCGGTAAAAGAATCTATTTCAATCAAAAGAGAACTACTCTTAAAATTAGTAGTTCTAAAGATGTTTTTCAAAATTATCGTTCACTTTTTTTAAACTCTAAACAAGAAATGTTTTATTGCCTTTACCTTGATAATAAAAATGTTGTTATTGAAAGGAAGTTATTATTTATGGGAACAATTAATCATAGTGTTGTCCATCCCCGTGAAATATTTAAAAATGCTTATTTGACGTCCGCATCTGGGATAATTTGTCTTCATAATCATCCTAGTGGTGATATTAATCCATCTTTAGAAGATAAAAGACTTACTAAAGCTTTAGTTGATATTGGTCGTCTTCAAAATATACCAGTTTTAGATCATATCATCGTTGGGGAAGATAATTATTTCAGTTTTATGGAGAACGATTTATTATGAGAAAAAAACGTAAGAAATATAAATATAATCGTCACCTCGATTTGCGTTACAAGATAATTATGGGAATGGCGATTATTGTTTTAGGAATAGTTTTACTAAGTTTTTCTTTTAACTCAAAATATTTATATGTCGAAAAAGTTTTAAATAGTCTTTTTTATTATCCATTTAGTAATTTAAAAAATGATCAAGATATTATTGGTCAAAATATTAATGATGAATTGGAAAAAGAAATAGAAGATTTAAAAAAACTAACTAAAATATCCCAAGTTTTAAGTGAATTTGAAAAAGTGAATGCGGTTGTTGTATCAAGAGATGTTTCTTATTGGCTTGATGAAATAATTATTAATTGTGGATCTAAACAAGGTCTCAAAGAAGGAATGGCAGTTGTGACAAATAATGGTTTAGTTGGTTACATAAAAGAAGTATATGAAACGTCTTCTAGAGTTACTCTAATTACTAATAGTAGTTATAATAATACTTCCGTAAGAATTGGTAATAAGTATCTCGTTTTAGAGTATGATCAAAATAATGATTTAATCATCAATCAACTAGATAATACGAATACTATTAAAGAAAAGGATGTTGTCTATACTAGTGGTTTAACGGATAAATTTCCCGCTGGATTAACAATTGGTTACATATCTAAAATAGAAGATAATATTTATGGTAATGGTAAAAAATTATATGTATCACTTTATTATGACATTAATTCTTTACGTTATGTCAGCGTCTTAAAGAGGAAAATAAAATGAATATTTTAATTGTTCTTTCTCTTTTTGGATCTTTTATTTTAGAATTTTTTCTTTTCTTTTTAATACCTTTTTCTTTTAACAATATAACTTTTGTCTATCCCATGCTTTTTCTATCTACTAATGTTCTTCTTTTCCCTTATTTAAATAAAAATAATTTTTATCATTACTTATTATTCATTATCATTTATTCCGCCCTATGTTTAAATAATGTTGTTCTTGGTCTAGAACTATTTTACCTTATTTATTTCTTTAATAGTGTCTTAAAAAAAGTACCCATCTTTTTAAGATTAATTTTATCAATTATGATTTATGATCTATTTGTCTATCTTTCGCTCGTACTATTTAATAATGCTTCTTTTTTTCTTTCTCTTTATTTCTATAAAATATTTTATTCCCTTCTTTTTAATGTAATTTATGTTCTCATATTTAATTTAGTTCTAAAAAGAATAGAACCTTAATATTTTATATTGAGGTGTTGATATGGATTATACTAGTAGTAAGTTTTTAAAGAATACTAATAATAAGAAGAATCATTTTAAATCTTTTTTCAACAAGATCCTCATCTGTATAATTATCTTTTTAACATTATTAATTGTTGTTAAGAGTAATCCTAAATTAAAAGAAAAAGTTAAAGACTTTCTTTATGAAAACAATATTTCTTTTTCTAAATTTCATGACTTCCTTGATAAACATTTTGGAGGCGTACTACCTTTTGATAATGCTTTAGTAGATGATAGTGTCGCTGTTTTTAATGAGAAGATGGAGTATAAAGAGAAAAGTGATTATAACAATGGTGTCAAATTAAAAGTTGATAATAATTATTTAGTTCCTGTCTTAGAGAGTGGAATTGTTGTTTATATTGGTGAAAAAGATAGTTATGGAAGTACTGTTATCGTTCAACAAATAGATGGCGTTGATGCTTGGTATAGTAATGTCAACACTAATGTTAAACTTTATGATTATGTCGAAAAAGGAAGTCTTTTAGGTAATTGTATAGATACACAACTATATTTACATTTCCAAAAGAATGGTGAATTTATTGACTATAAAGAATATATTCAATAAATTATACTTAGACCCTTTCTTTTATTTTTTTATGCTTGTTTCATGTCTTTCCGCATCTTTTCAAAACTTCTTTTTCTTTTTATCAATCATCGTAATTCATGAAATGGGTCATTTATTAATGGGGCTAATTCTAGGATGGAATGTTGATAAAGTATGCTTATATGCCTATGGTGGCGTAACTAAATTTAATGAAGATATCAATCGTCATCTATTAGAAGAATTATTAATTTTATTATTTGGTCCACTTTTTCAAATAATCTATTTAATAATTGGTCATTTTTTATTTTTAAATAGTACTTTTGATCATTATAATATAGCTATTTTAATATTTAATTTATTGCCCATTTATCCTTTAGATGGTGGACGTATTTTAAATATTGTATTTAATTATTTCTTTTCTTTTCAACTTAGTTATTATTTATCAATAATTGTTTCTTTTATCGTGTCTTTTTTATTTATAACAGTTTCTTTTATCAACAATTATACGATAAATATTTTCTTAATGTTTTTAATTGTTTTAAGTAAAGTTATTGAAGAATTAAGAAAAAGAAAATATTATTTTAATAAATTTATTTTAGAAAGATATTTAAATAATTATAATTTTAAAAAAAGAAAGTGTATTAGTTCTTTAAAGAAGATGAAAAGAGACTATCAACACATTATATTTAATAAAAAGAGATATTACACCGAAAAAGAATATTTGAATAAAATATATAAGAATTATAATGAGTAGGTGAAGTATCTTGAAAAATATAAAAGAGTTATATGATACGGAATATGACTTTTTAGTTAAAGATATAAAGACTTCTTCTAAAGATATTGAAAAAGATGATTTATTCGTTTGTATAAAGGGTGTTGTTGATCGTCACGATTTTATTCAAGAAGCTATTGAAAAAGGGTGTAGTGGACTAATTGTTGAAAGAGGAAATAATTATCCTGTTCCTTTTATTAAGGTGAAGAATACTAATGATGAATTGGGCCGCCTTTCTAAGAAATTTTATGATTATCAAAATACTCTAAAAATAATAGGTGTGACAGGAACTGATGGTAAGACGACGACAGCTCTAATAATTAGAGATATGTTAGAAAGTTGTGGTTATATTGGAACCAATGGTGTTAAGAGTAATAAGATTAATTTAAATACCCAAAATACGACACCAGAATTAAATCTCATTTATAAATATTTAAAGATGTTTGAAGAAGAAGATTTAAAGTATGCCAGCATGGAAGTATCAAGTGAAGGACTTTTACACAATCGTGTTAAAGGTATTAAATATGATATTGGCATATTAACTAATATTAGTGAAGATCATTTAAATGTCCATAAGACTCTTTCTAATTATATTAATACTAAAATAAAGATGTTTAAAAATATAAAAAAAGAGGGGTATGCAGTTCTTAATCATGATGACCGTTTCTATGATAAATTTTTAGAAAACTGTCAATGTCATACTTTTAGTTATGGATATGATGAAAAAAGTGATTTGATTTTAAAAAAAGTAATTTTAAAAGAAGAAAATTCAATTGTTTTGATAGAGTATAAGCAAAAAGAATATGAGATATTATCTTCATTAAAGGGTGAATACAATGCCTATAATCTTTTAGCGGGAATTGGCGCATTGCTCTGTTTAGGTTTTGACATCGAAGATATTATAAAAAGAGTAAATAATATTAAACAAGTTATGGGTCGTTGTGAAATAATTAATGTTGGAGATTTTAAAGTTGTATTAGACTACGCCCATACAGCTAATGGTTTAAAAAGTATTTTGAGTTATTTAGAAAAAATTAAAAAGGGAAAAATAATTACTATTACAGGTAGTGCTGGGGGACGTGAACGAGAAAAACGTAAGGAAATGGGAAGAGTTGTTCAAGAAAAGTCGGATTTAGTTATTTATACAATGGATGACCCTCGATACGAAAGAGTTATTGACATCATTAATGAAATGAAGAATCCTGAAAAAAATAATTATTTAATTATTGAGAACAGGAAAGATGCGATTGCCAAAGCGTTGGAACTTGCTAAAAAAGATGATTTAGTTTTAGTTGCTGGTAAAGGACGAGATAACTATATGGCGATTGAAGATAAGCACATTAAATATTCGGATTATGACACAATAATATCTTTACTTTCTAAGAATTAATTCATATAATGATACTGGTGATAATATGGAGTTAAAAGAAGCAATTTATAATCGTCGAAGTATTCGTAAATACAAAGAAGAAAAAGTTCCTAAAGAAATAATTTTAGAAATAATAAAAGATGCGACCTGTGCACCATCAGGACATAATCTTCAACCTTGGAAGTTTAAAATACTTGATGATGCAACAAAGAATGAGGTAGCAACAACTCTTTATGAAAAATACAAAGACAAAAAGGGTTATACA
>CANQWJ010000091.1 GCA_947627525.1 uncultured Bacilli bacterium | reverse complement strand
ATTTTAGGATTTTTTTCTTTGGTCTTTTCCTTTTATTAGTTAAATGATATAATAGTTATGATAATAATAGGAAGGGTTGATTCGATGAAAAATAAGCAAAGTGGACAAGCATTAATAGAATTCGTTATTATTCTACCAGTCATTATCTTGCTTATTTTTTCTTTTATTGATTTAGGACGAATTGTATTAGAAAATAATCGTTTAGAAAATCTAACAACAGTTGTTATTGATAAATATAAAGAGACTAATGATTATGAAGAAACAAAAAAATATATCAATTCTTTAGAGAATAATATTAATCTTGATATTTCTATTTCAGATAATTTATTAACTATTTCTTTATCAAAAGATATAGATTTGGTAACACCAGGATTGAATAATATTTTAGATAATCCTTATATCGTTAAAAGTGAAAGAGTTGTAAATTATGAATAATCGTGGTCAAGTATTAGTTCTCTTTTTACTTCTTTTACCAATTATGATTATTGGTGGGGCAGTCATTGTTGATTCTTCTTATATGTTATATCAAAAGAATCGTTTAGATATGATTAATGATGATGTTCTTTTGAGCTTTAAAAATAGTAATTTTGTTAGAGAAGAAGATATTAAAAAAGCCATTTCAAAGAATGATGAAAGAATTGTTAATGATCAAATTTCAATTGATAAAGAAACAACTATTGAAAATCATATGATGGTTGATAGTTTATTTGGTAAAGTTATTGGTCTTGATGAATACAAAGTAACTTCTAAAAAGAGTATTGATATAGGTGAATTAAAAGTTTTAGATTTAGATATCGATAAAGTAAATAGAATGGATAATCTTGGTAATTATTCTCTTGCTTTTAATAATGTTACTTATGATAATTCTTTAGTCTTTAATAATTCTTTATTAGTAGTTAATAACTTTAAATTAAATCCTAAATATGAGATAGAACTTTCTTTTATATATAATACTAGTGATTGTACCTTAATTAATTTTAATAATTTAAATGTTACTATTAAAGAAAATAAACTTTATTTTAACAATACTTATATCAGTGATTTGGTTGATAATAACCAGTATCTTTTAAAAATAGATAATTCTTCATTGACATTTAACAATAAAACGATAAACATTAATTCACAAATAGATGATCTTTCAAAGCAATTGACAATAGGTCAAAATTTTATTGGGAAAATTAATTATTTAAAAATATATATGATTAGGAAATAGGTGAAAATATGGAAATTAAAAAAGGAAAAGGGAAAATTTTAACAATTACTTCAATGAAGGGTGGCGTAGGTAAGACGGTTACTGTTATGATGCTTGCGGATATCTTTTCTAGATGTGGTAAAAAAGTTTTAGTATTGGATTTAGATTTATACAATGGTAATTTGGCTTTTGCTTATAATGCTAAAGTAAAAAATACTATTTATAATCTATGTGACGATATGGCTAATAATCGTTTAAAAGAAGGAATTAATAAAGATTATGTTCTTCATTTGAAAGATAATCTTTTCTTGATTGCTGCTCCTAAAGATCCAAGACAAGCTAATAAAGTTGATAATAAGTATTTAAATAGTATTTTGAATTCTTTGACTTTTGCCTATGATGTCATTTTAATTGATACTAATCATATATTGAGCGTTCATAATATGATGGCTTTTGAAAATAGTGATAAGATAATTAATGTAATGACTAATGATAGTTTTGATATTCAAAGTACGAAGAACTTTGTGGCGATTTGTAAAAATATGGGTGTTGATAATTTAGTTCTTTTATTAAATAATGCCATTGATACAAGAAAAGGACATTATACAAATTATGATATTAAAAATATTATTAAGAAGAATATTGATTATACGATTCCTAGTTCTCTTTATATAAAAGATTTTGATCAAATTGTAATTGATGGTAAATTAGGAAATTTTAATGATTATTTAAAGGGTGAAGCAAAGAAGAATTTTGAGAGTTTTTCAATGCATATGCTTGGATTAATTGAAGATAAAGGAGGAAAAGTTGATGAAAAAGACTAGTTGGTTAGAAGAATTTGATGTTGATACTTTATCTCCTAAAATAGATGTTGAAAAAGCTGATTATGATGTTTTTGAAGATAAGAATTTATTAGATGAGTTTCGTAATAAGATAATTCAAGATTTAATTGATAGTAATATTACGGATACTTCTAAATTATCACAAGCTATTAATGAAGAGTTAAATCGTGTTACTAGTGGTTATGATTTGAGTAGTGAAGAACGAAATCATTTATTTAATTTAATTGAAAATGAAATGACGGGATATGGACCAATTACCGAATTGTTGGAAGATAAAAATGTTACGGAAATAATGATTAATAGTCCTAATGAAATATATATTGAGGTCGATGGTGTTTTATCTCTTGATAAGAGTGTATCTTTCATTAATGATGAACATATTATTCGAACTGATCAAAGAATTATTCAACCGCTTGGGCGTACGATTGATTCGGCTAATCCAATGGTTGATTCACGTCTTCCAGATGGTTCAAGAATTAATGCGATTATTCCACCATTGTCTGTTAGAGGACCAGTTGTTACAATTCGTAAATTTAAAGATGATATGGATAATATTGATTCTTTAATTGGTAATGGAACTTTGACACCTTATATGGCAAGATTTCTTGAAGCTTGTGTCAATGCGCGACTAAACATTTTAGTTTGTGGAGGAACGGGTAGTGGAAAGACGACACTTTTAAATGTTTTATCTAATTTTATTAGTAATAATGAGAGAATTATAACGATAGAGGATGCAGTTGAACTTCGCCTAAAACAAGATCATGTCATTTCCCTTGAAACCAAAAATGTCAATTATGATCGTGGTGGCGAAGTAACGATTCGTGACTTAGTTCGTAACTCTTTGCGTATGCGACCAGATCGTATTATCGTTGGTGAAGTTCGTGGTAAAGAAGCTTTTGATATGCTTCAAGCGATGAATACGGGTCATGATGGAAGTTTGACAACACTACATGCCAATGGATGCCGTGATGCCTTAAATCGTTTGGAAACAATGATTTTAATGGGTGAGATTGAATTACCAATTAAAGCCATCCGTGGTTACATTGAAAGCGCTATCGACATTGTTGTATCTGTTGAAAGACTAAGTGATGGACGAAGAAAAGTAACTTCTATTTCTGAAATTGTTGGTTTTGATGGCGAAAATATTGAATTAAAAGAAATATTTGCTTTCCTAAAAAAAGGTTTAACGGAAAATAGAGAAGTAAATGGTGAATTTGTTTTCTATGATGACGTTCCTAAAATTTATGAAACAATTAAAAATCGTGGTGTTGATAGTATTGATGATTTATTTGTAAAAAAGCCAAAAGAAAGAGAAAAGAAAACGAAAAAAACAAGTAAAAAGTAAAGGAGTGATAACATGAATATTATTGTAAATATTCTCATTATTTTAGTTGGAATATTAGCAATTTTAGGTTTATTATATCTTCTTTATCAATTATTAGTTATGAATAAAGAAAGACGCCTCGAAAAAAGATTTGCTCCTTTTACGATTGCTATTTTGGAAGATGATAACGAACCATTATTTGATACTTTACTCGCTAGTTATCATCATCTTCAAGAAAAAGTTTCGAAAGTTTTGCTAAAGATCAAAATATTTAATAGTTATAGTAATAAATATGAAAAGTACAATTATAAAGCAAGTTCTATTGATAACATGAATTATATTACTGATAAACTATTTATTGGTTTAGGATTAGTTATTCTTTTACTCTTATCAAGTTTATTTAAAATTAGAAAGATAGATTTGTTATTAATTTTACTTGTATTTTTGATAGGTTTCTTTTCCTTAGATATATATTTATTGATAAAAGAAAAACTTCGTAAAAATAAAATAGAAAAAGATTTGAGTAAAGCTATTATGATTATGAATAGTGCTTTTAAATCAGGATATAGTATCATGCAAGCTATTAATTTAATTTATACAGAACTTGATGGACCTATTAGTGATGAATTTAAAAAGATGTACATGGATATTACTTTTGGGTTAAATATGGAAGTCGTTTTTAATCGCTTTGCGGAAAGAGTTGATTGTGTTGAAGCAAGATATATGGCAACTTCTTTAGCAATCGTCAATAAGACAGGTGGTAATATCATTCAAGTCTTTAAGGCCGTTGAACGTGATATGCAAGCTCGTAAAAAATTAAAAGAAGAATTAGAAAGTGTTTCGGCATCAAGTAGAGCCATGTATAAAATATTGATATGTATTCCTATTTTTCTCGTTTTAATGCTTCTTCTTTTAAACCCAAGTTATTTTGTTCCATTATTTAATACACCAATCGGTATTTTGTGTTTAATAGCAAGTATTGTCATTTATGTACTCTACATTATTATCATTAGAAAGATTGTCAATGTGGAGGTGAAGTTATGATGAAGAAGAATAGAAGTAGTAGTATTTTTTCTAAGAAACAACTAAATGCGGTTCAAAGAAAACTAGATCAATTAGGTGATAATGTAGCATTTGATGCAAAATTCTTCTTAAATATGCGTTTTATTTCTTCCCTAGTTATCTTTTTAGTGGTATTATATGTATTTGAGTGGGGATACTTTCTAGCACCAGTTGTAACACTTCTTTATTATCACTTATTATATTATTTGGTAATTGAATATAATATTAATAAGAGAAGTGAAAAACTTGATCTTGAAGGAATACAATTCTTTGAAATGATGACATTAGCTTTAGAGTCTGGAAAGAATTTAGAAAATGCTATAAGAATTGCTTGTGATAATGTTGATAATGAACTATCACATGAATTTAAAAAAGTTTTAGATGAAGTAGAATATGGTAAAAGCTTTAATGAAGCATTAGAAGGTTTAAAGAAAAGAATCCCATCTGATACAATTAATAATATTATTTTGAATATCACAGAAGCCAATAATTTTGGTAATGATATAATTGATGAAATGTATGCACAAATTGATTATATTCGTGATCGTGAAATTCAAAAGACAAAAGCAATAATTAGTAAGATACCTTTAAAGGTCTCAATTATTTCGGTTATATTTTATGTACCGCTTATAATGTTATTAATTTTATCACCAATAATAATTAAATTTATAGGAGGATAATATGAGTGGACATTCAAAATGGGCAACAATACATCGTAAGAAAGGATTATTGGATGCTGAAAGAGGAAAAATTTTCCAAAAAATAGCTAAAGAATTATATGTGGCAGCCAAAGGAACAAATGGTGATCCTAATGATAATCCAGGACTTCGTTTAGTTGTTGAAAAAGCTAAGAGTAACAATATGCCAAAGGATAACATTCAAAAGGCCATCGATAAAGCTGTTAAATCTACTGGTGGAGAAGATTATGAATCAGTTAGATATGAGGGATATGGACCTAATGGGGTTGCTTTTATGGTCGATTGTTTAACGGACAATCGTAATCGTACCGCAATGTTAGTTCGTTCAACATTTACTAAGCGTGGTGGAAACTTAGGAACAGATGGGTCCGTTTCTTACATGTTTGAACGAAAGGGTGTCATTGTCATCGATAAGACTTTAGATGAAGATACAGTAATGATGACGGCTCTTGATAATGGTGCT
>CANQWJ010000090.1 GCA_947627525.1 uncultured Bacilli bacterium | reverse complement strand
TTAGTAGGAGCTAAGGCAAAGAATCTTGTAATTGAAGGAATTTACAGTGATGAAAAAATGACTACTGTATATGATTTCGAAAAAGATTCAACTAAAACTGCTTATGTTAAATTAACTGTTAAAGTTAATGAAAATGAAGCAAACCCATCAACAGGAGATAACCTATTAACTTATGTATCATTAAGCGTAGTTGCTTTGATTGGTACATTAGGAACAAGTCTTTACTTAAGAAAAGTAAATGAATAATTAAATCTAATAAGAATTATGGAATAGTTAATACTATTCCTTTTTCTTTCCTTTATAACTACTAATTGTGATATAATAATCAATGGTGGGTGATTGTCTTGAAGAAGATTAATTATTTTCGAATTTTTTTATTTTTATTATTATTGGTTTCTTTATTTTTTTATTGGAAAATATATATAAGAAAAGATGAGAAAATATCTGATTTACCAGAAGGTATTACGGCATATACTTGGTATAATAACTCATCAACAATACGTTTTGCTTCTGGAAATTTTAAATATGTTGATAAAGATGAAAACGATAAAGTAAATTTAAGTTCATGTAAAAAATATAGCTATGATAACAAAAACACTAAAATTACTTTTGATTGTGATGATTATACAATGAATATTAAGAGTGTTTCTAAATATAAAATGGTATTGACTCTTAATAATAAAGATAAGAAAACAGATTATACTTATTACAATTCAAAAGATTTAGTCAGTTATATAAATAAAAATAATATTAAAGATGTTACTGATGAAGTTATTGAAGAGATAATGCGTAATAATGATTTTAAAGAATTAGATATTAATAATAATGATAAGTATAAAGAAGTTCAATTGAGTAAGTTATCTTCAATAGATGAATTATCAATAGATGAATTTGTAAATTTAAAAAATGACACAAAAAAAACTATTATTTTATTGATAAATCCTAATATGGACATTCTGTCTTACGATTTAATTCCTATTTTTATAAGTTGGAAAGATCAATATAATGATTATGAATTCTATTATATAAATGGTAATAATGTTAAAGTAAATGATGATATTCTTTTAAGTGAAAATGAAAAGTTAGAAGAATATTTAACAGGATTACATAATGCTAGTTTATTAATACTAAATAATGATGAATATCAAAGATTTGATATGGAAATAATAAAAGAAAATAGTGAAGGTATATTTGATTGTTTAGGTGAAGATTGTAAAAATATAACAATGAGAATATATGATGAAAGTAGTAACTATAATAGTTTAGAGGAAATTATTAATAAAGAAGAAGTTTAAGACATACAGGTGATGATAATATGAAAATAATTATAGTAGGTATTGGAAAGTTAGGGGAGTATTTGGCTAAAAGTTTAGTTAGGGATAATAATGAAGTAACTTTAATAGATACGGATTTTACGACTAGTCAAGATGTCATTAATAATGAAGATGTCAATTATGTTTGCGGTAATGGACTTGATTCTAATGTTTTATTAGAAGCAGGTGTTGAAGATGCTGATCTATTAATCAGTGTTACAGATAAAGATGAACAAAATGTTATGTGTTCTTTACTTGGTAAAACAATGGGCGTAAAACATACTATTGCGCGTATTAGAACACCAGAATATAGTAATTCTATTAATATTTTGAAAGAGCAATTAGGTTTATCAATGACAATTAATCCTGAACTTCTAACAGCAACACAAATTGCTAGAGCTCTAAGTATTCCTAGTGCTTTAGAAGCAACAACTTTTTTAAAGGGTAGAATTCAAATGATTTCCCTAAAAGTAAAAAAAGGAAGTTCTTTAGTAGGGTCAACTATCCATTCTTTATCTAAAAAGTTCAATGGTATTATCGTATGTGCTGTTGAAAGAAATGGTGTTACAATCATTCCTAAAGGAAATACTAAACTCCAAATAGGTGATAAGATTCACATAACAGGTTCAACAAAAAATATTCATGATTTTTTAGATAGAGCTAATTTAATATCGCAAAAGACTAAAAAAGTTATTATTTGTGGTGGTAGTGATACATCGATGTATCTTGCGAAAATTCTTTCTGAGATGGGAATTGGTGTTAAGATAATTGAAATAAATGAAGAAAGATGTAAGTTCTTAAGCGAAAAATTACCAAAAGTATTAGTCATTAATGGTGATGTATCTGACCAATACGTTTTACATGAAGAAGGAATTGATAATTGTGATGCTTTTGTAACACTAACGAGTATCGATGAAGAAAATATTATTTGTTCCATGTTTGCATCTATGAATAATGTTCCTAAAATAATAACTAAAATTAATCATATTCAATTAGATGGTGTTGTTGAAAAAGCGAGTATTGATACTGTTATTACACCACATAAGATTGCTAATAACTTGATTGTACAATATGTAAGAGCTATGCAAAATAGTGAAAAGAGTAGTTGTGAAGCTATCTATAAATTTGATGATGATATATTTGAAATGCTTGAATTTAACGTTAAGAAAGACTTTAAAGGAATAGGTAAAAAGATAAGAGATATGCATATTAAAGATGGTATTTTAATAGTAGCTATCGCAAGAGGAAAGAGTACAATATTCCCTAATGGTGATGATGAAATAAAAGAAAAAGATGCTATTGTCGTAATTGATAATAAAGATTCAATTCGTGATATTAATGATATCTTGGAGTAGGAAATGAAAAATAAATTAATATATAAATATCTTGGTAAAGTATTAATTGGTTATTCTTTTCTTTTATTAGTTCCAATTATTATTAGTTTAATCTATCATAATTCGGTATTACCATTTATTATTCCTTTGTTATTGAGTCTATTTATTGGTCTATTATTGAATAGATTAAAAGTTAAAAATAAGACTTTGTATGCACGAGATGGATTTGTAATTGTAACTCTTTCTTGGATATTAATTAGTCTTTTAGGAGCTATTCCTTTTATGATTAGTGTTAAAGCATCCTTCTTCGATGCTTTCTTTGAAGCTGTTTCTGGTTTTACAACGACTGGGGCAACTATTTTTAAGGATGTTGAAGTTTTAAATAAAAGTATTCTCTTTTGGCGAAGTTTTACGCATTTTATTGGTGGTATGGGTGTTCTTGCTTTTGTAATGGCTATTATTCCATTATCAAGAGATGATAAATCAATGCACGTATTAAAAGCCGAAATGCCTGGACCTAGTGTTGCGAAATTAGTTCCCAGTTTAAGAAAAACACTATTTTATCTATATGGAATTTATGTCGGTTTAACATTAGTTGAATTGATTCTTTTAATGATTGGTGGTTTAAATTTCTTTGATAGTTTATTGATAGCGATGGGAACAGCTGGTACGGGAGGATTCTCTTATTTGAATTCTAGTCTAGCGACTTTTTCGGTATTCAATAAATATGTCGTCGCAATATTTATGTTTCTATTTGGCGTTAACTTTAATATTTATTTCTTGTTATTCATCATGCACGATATTAAAACTGTTTTAAAAAGTGAAGAGTTACGCGTTTATATTTTGTTATATGTCCTTGCGGTATTATTTGTTTTATTTAATACTTATCAAATGTTTAATAATTTGGGAGAAGCTTTTACTTCATCTTTATTTCATACCAGTTCTTTTATGACGAGTACTGGTTATAGTATTGGTGATGTTAATATATATCCTACGTCTTCTAGAATTTTAATGTTATTCTTAATGCTTGTCAGTGCTTGTGCTGGTAGTACTTGTGGTGGATTTAAAGTATCCCGTTTAATAATTTGTTTTAAGACGATAAAGAGAGATTTATTAAAAGTACTTCATCCTAATAGTGTACATATTGTTACTTTTGAAGGAAAGAAAGTTGAAGAGGAAACAATTAAGAGTACTTGTACCTTTTTATTCTTATATGTCTTCTTAATAATTGTTTCGATGTTCTTGATAAGTTTTGATGGTTTTTCTTTTGATATAACTTTGAATGCTGTCTTTACTACTTTTGCGAATGTTGGTCTTTCATTTGATATATCTAATTTTGCGATGTTCAGTAATTTTTCTAAAATAGTACTTAGTATTGGAATGCTTCTTGGCCGTTTGGAAATATTCCCCTTAATAGTATTCATGAGTACTCTTCGAAGAAATTAAAATAAATAGGTAGAAATACCTATTTTTGTTTTGATTATTTTATTAAAACATATACTTTTAATAGGGTGATATTTATGAATAATGGTTATCAATCAATTATAATAGATCCAGGAAATGGTGGCGTAGATATTGGTTATTATGAAGGGAATAATTATGAAAAAGATTTTAATTTAGAACTTTCTAAATATATATATAATCGTTTAAAAGATTTATGTTTTCCTGTTTATATAACAAGAAATGATGACTATACGATGAGTAATTATGATCGTTATGAATATATAGATAATATTACAAGTGAAGTTGGAGGAAAGAGTTTAGTTTTATCAATTCATATTGAAAATGAAAAGAGTAGTGGTATCGATATAATTTATTCTATAAATAGTGATGATGCAATAAATAAAGATTTATATAATAAGTTGAATGCTATAACGGAAGTGAAAACAAAGACTTTACCAACCGATGATAGTAAAGATTATTATGCTATTCAAAGATTGGCTAAAGATAATATGGAAGTAGTAGTAATAGAATTTGGCTATGATAATTTGAATGATACTAGTGAAGAAATAAAAAGCTATGGTGATGATATAGTAAACATTATAATTGATTTCTTTGGTGATAAAGATTTTGTTAATTGTCGAGTACATGTAGTAGAAAAGGGAGACTATTTATATGATTTAGCTAAAAGATATAATACGACGATAGAAGAATTAATAAAGATAAATAATTTAGGAACAGATTCTTTAGATGTTGGACAAATATTAAAAGTTCCTAAAACAAAAGAGAATTTTTATATTGTCAAAAGAGGAGATAGTTTATATAGTATTGCGAAAAAATTTAATACGACAATAGATAAAATAAAAGATATTAATAATTTGACTTCTAATAAATTAGCAGTTAATCAAAGATTATTAATACCTATTTAATATAATTCTTTGCAGACACCAGGATATGGTTTATAAAAACAATGATTTTTATATTTACCACTTAATTGTTGGTTATACCATAAAGATATGCAGTTAGAGCCTTTTGTTGGAGAATAGAACCATAAAGCATTAGTAGCAGGATAATAGTATTGACCATTTAGACAACGAAGAGCTAATTCTTTTTCAAGAGTTGTCGCAGCGTGATTGAAAAGACTACTATTTATGCCAGCAAATCCTCCGGGATTTTGATAAACGACTTGTTGAATAGTATTTATATTTTTAAAAGTTAAACAGTTGGCTAAAGCACGATTAACGATGACATTTCCTACCATTAACATACCAAGATCTCCTTCACCAAGAGCTTCCGCACGCATTAGTCTAGCCATTAGATCTAATTCATTATTAGTATAGTCTAATATAGCCATATAATCACCTATAATAGATTATGTTAAAAATAAAAATGTGTTATTGTATTTGCACAATTATTGTGGTATAATCAAACGCATAGGGGATTAGTTAAATGGTATAATAATGGTCTCCAAAACCACTGTTGGGAGTTCGATTCT
>CANQWJ010000089.1 GCA_947627525.1 uncultured Bacilli bacterium | reverse complement strand
AGTTTGTGTTGATTCAGAAGGAAACGTTGGTTCACCTTGTGGAGCGTGTCGCGAATATTTAATGCAACTTTCCAAAAATAGTAAGAATATTGAAATATTGAAAAATATTGAACCTAAAGAAGTTGTGAAATTAGAAGAATTAATTCCTGATTGGTGGGGTTATGATAGAGTATAATAAACTTGATAGATGGACTTTTGAAATTGACACCGATAATTTGGTTAATCTTGTCTTAAATGGCCAAAAGACTGCAACAACATCTTTGTATGATAAAGTTCTTCCCCAAGTAGGTGATTTATCAATATTAACTGATGCTAGTGGTAATGATGTATGCGTAATAAAAACAAAAAAAGTTATTTTAACAGAATTTAAAAATATTACTTGGAACTTAGCTAAATTAGAAGGTGAAAATAAAACATTAGAAGAATGGCAAAAGATTCATGAAGACTATTTTATTAAAATTAATTCAAACTTTAATAATAATACCAAAGTAATATTTGAAATATTTGAGGTAATTGAAAAATTCTAATACATAGATTTAAAGGTATTCAATTACCTTTTTTTAATTTATAAATAATTTATAATACTTTTGTGATATAATTATATAGAATAGAGGTGTAAGTAGTGAAGAATAGTAATAATAAATTAGATACATTATTGGTTCTTGGTGTTATTACTTTATTAATAAGTTTAGCCAGTTTTTATTTCGTAAACTTTTTATTTTTTGTGATGTCAATTGCTAATATTGGTTTTTCTATTTATGTTCGCGATAAAAAAGTAGATTTTCAGTATGATAATCGTAAACTTTTCTTAATTATGGGATTCTTTAATTTAATATCTGGTAAGTTAATTTCAGGAATTCTTTCTTTTATCATTTATGATGATTTTAATTATAATTATCATTATCATAATTCACATAATAAAAACAATAACAATGTTTCTTCTAAAGGAAATGTTATTGTTGAACGACCTAAAAAAGAAGTTATTGACCCCCAAGTTCGTAAAATTGATATTTTATTAAAACTTGGTATTGCCATGGTCTTTATCGCTGGATTTATTTTTGCGACAACGGGATGGGATAGTTTAAATGCTATTGTTAAAGTATTAATTTTGATATTAACGAGTTCTTTATTTATTGTTTTATCTAAATTTTGTGAGAAAAAACTTAAGATTAAATCAACTGTTTACTTATATTGGTTTTTAGGAATGGCTTTTTGCCTATTAATCTTTTTCTCGATTGGTAGTAGTTCGTTATTTGGTGAATACTTTTCATTTAATGGTAATGGATATCTCTTATATTGTTCTTTTCTCTCATTAATAATTACTACTTTAAGTATTGTGTCTTATTGTAACTTTAAGAATAAATACTTTTTATGTGGTGTCTATATATCTATTCTTTCATGTATCTTCTTTACTTGTGCCCATTGCAATTTAACAGTTGAAAAAACAATATTAGTAGTTTTACCATTAATTACTGTTTTACGTTTAAAGAAGTATACTAAAGATTTGGATACGTTGAATTATTTTAATGATATTATGATTCTTATTCTTGCTTTCTTATTTTTAATTTCTTATCAAGAATTATTAATAACTTCATTAAATGCTATTCTTTTAATTATTAACTTATATATGTATTCTTTACGAAATAAAGATTTACCATTTAATTATTGGGTACCATTCTTTACTTATTTATTATTAGCCCCATCTATCTACATATTGTCAAAGAACGTTAGCACTTATGCTCTTGCTTCAACTTTTGGAATTACTTTTATTTACTTTGTTGGAATGCTAATGAATGATAAGAAGATGAAGTTAGGATCTATTATCAATTTAAATGTATTAGGAATATTATTCTTCCTTCTATCATTTGGTCCTATTAAATGGATTCCATTTATCATTTCTATCGTTTTAGGATTTACTGGTCTAATAACCTTATTACTTGAAAAAGTTGATGATAACGGCTTTGAATTGACACTTAGTCCTATTAAAATAATTATGTGTTCATTAGGATTATTCTATTTATTAGAAATAGATAAATTTATAACTTATGCTTTAGCAACATCATTATTAATTTATACTATTATGTTATGGTTTATAAAGAACAAGAAACTTAATGATATATATAGTACTTTTACAATAATTTTTACATATGGCGTTTTAATTGCGGCAGATTTTGCAGAAGCTTCTATACCTGCCTTAATGGCTCTAATTAGTACCATATTATTTTATGTAAAATCTAGTTTATCTAAAAGTAAATATACAATTGCTAGTTACATATTTTTATTAACAGCCTTAGTTTCAGTACCTTCTACGATAATGGATGAATTTTCTGGTACTTTAATGTATTATGACATTTATCCATATTGCTTTAGTATTTTGTGTTATAGTGTTCTTGCCTTTATATATCGTAAAGATAATTTAAAAGCTAATATTTCCTTAATTGCGATTGCCATACCTTTATTAATGATTGCTGATTCTCTTTCTATTGAGTGGCAACAAGACATCCTAATTTCCGTAATTGCTTATTATGTGACATTCATCTTATCTCGTCTTTTAACTAAAAACGAAGATAGTAAAAAAGCTATTCAATATTTAGGATATTCTATATCTTTCTTGTTAGTAATATTTACAAGTAATTATTTTGTTTTAGGTTATGCTTGTGGTTTATTAATAATATCTTTAATTTGTGGTTATATTGATAAAAAGTCTAGTGCTTTATTCCAAGTATCAGTTGGTGCTATAATCATAATGATCATTTATCAATTACGTGCTTTCTGGGAATTAGTTCCAGCCTGGTTATATCTTTTAGTTGTTGGTATCATATTAATTATTTTTGCAACATATAAACAACTAAAAATGATTGATAAGAATAAAGATGAAGACAAAAATGAAAATAAAAAATAATTAATTTAGAACTCGCATATTCGAGTTCTTTTTTTCATTTATTTAAATAGGTGAAAAGATGAAAGATAATAATTCTATAATCATAATGAAAAAGAAAATGCAAAGAAGTGTTGTTGAAGAAATGTTTAAGAAAAATATTATTAATTTTGAAGTTAGTAATCAAATTATAAAGAAAATAGATAGTGATATTTTAAAATTGTCTAATGATGATGAAAAAGAAAAAAAGATAATAGTTGAAGTTGAAATATGAGGAAAAAATGTTAGATTTATTCACAATAAGAAAAGAGTTAGAAATGGGGAAAAAACTCATCGATTTACCTCTTTATGTAACTTATTATGCTAGAGTATCAACTGATCGCGATGAACAACTAAATTCTTTAGAAAATCAAATCTTATATTTTGAAAACTATATTAAAAGTATGACTAATTGGACTTTTATTCCCGGATATATCGATGAAGGAATTAGCGGTACTAGTACTAAGAGAAGAACATCTTTTTTAAAGATGATTAGGGATGCTAAAAACAATAAATTTAATTTAATTCTAACTAAAGAGATATCGCGTTTTTCAAGGAATACACTGGATAGTATTAAGTATTCGCAAGAATTGTTGTCATTAGGAATTGGCATTTATTTTTTAAATGATAATATTTGTACTTTTGATGGGGATAGTGAACTTCGTTTAACGATTATGGCAAGTATTGCCCAAGATGAAATTAGAAAATTGTCAGAACGCATTAGATTTGGTTATAAAAGAAGCGTTGAAAAAGGTGTCGTTCCAGGGAATAATAACTTTTACGGGTATCGTAAGAATAGGGGAAAATTAGAGATAGTCGAAGAAGAAGCTTCTTTGATCAGATTGATTTTTAAGGAATACGCCAAAGCTCAAATGGGAACGACGAAACTAGGGCATTATTTATTTTCTAAATATAATATTGTAAGTAAAACTAATAAACCATTAGCGGGTAATGTCATTGGAAGAATAATTAGAAATCCTAAATATAAAGGATATTTTTGTGCTCATAAAGAAACAACTTTGGATTATCATTCTAAAAAGAGAATAAGGTTAAAAAAAGAAGATTGGATCGTCTATAAAGATAATTTGACTTGCCCACCAATTGTAAGTGAAGACTTGTGGGATAGATGTAATAGTATTCTTGATGAAAATACGACTAGGTATGAAGCCAAAAGAAGAACTGATATGCGTTATGCTTTGTCTGGTAAAATAAAATGTTATAACGATGGGGCTACTTTTATTAAGGGAAGTTATAAAAATAAAAAAACAGGGATGATAAAGAAGTACTGGGGATGTTCCAATTATCGTAAATATGGCAAATTAAAAAATAATGGTTGTAATAGTCCTGTTCTTCATTATGAAGAGTTATTAAATATTTTTAAAGAGATTATTAAGACTTTTTTTAAGGAAGAACAAGATTTATTTAGTGATATCTATATTTTAATAAAACAACAAGAAAAAGACCTAAAAGAAGATGAGAAACTCAATAAAAGAATAGAGAGATTACAAGAGATGAATTTAGAACTCATTAATATGCGAGCTAAGAAAGAAATAGATAGTGATGAGTTTTTAGAAAGAAAAAAAAGATATAAAGAAGAAATAACAAGTTTACAAATGCAAAAGAAGAAAGAAAAAGATAATATTTTATATGAATTAGATCTAAATAGTTTTAAAAGCAAAATAGAAGCAATACTTTTTAGTGATGATGAAACTATTTTTAGATTATTTTCGTCAATAGTTGATAGTATCTTGGTAGAGAGATTAGAGAGTGCTAGTCATGAGATGAAGTTACATTTTATATTAAATGTTTCATCTTGTGATGATGGTCCTTTTTCTTTAGAAGAATTTTTATTGCTTTTTAGAAACAGTTAGTGATGCGACAGTTGCCATGGCAGAAAGAATTGCTGGTAGTGAAAATAAGTTTGTGGAACTCATGAATGCAAAAGTAAAGGAATTAGGTTTAAAAAATACCCATTTTGTCAATGCAACGGGACTAGATGAGAATGACCATTATTCTAGTGCCTATGATATGGCTATGATTGCTAAAGAACTTCTAAAACACGAACAGATTCTTGATTTTACTTCTGTTTATGAAGACTATTTAAGAGTCGACACACCCAATAAGTTTTGGTTAGTTAATACTAATAAATTAGTTCGTCTTTATGAAGGGGCTGATGGCTTAAAAACAGGATTTACCGATAATGCTGGTTATTGTATGGCGGTTACTGCTAAAAGGGATGATATGCGTTTAATAGCCATTGTTTTAGGAGAAACTAAAGGAAGTATTAGAAATGAAGAAACAGCATCTTTACTAGATTATGGTTTTAATGTTTATAAAGTTTTAAAACTAAAAGAAAAAGATTCTATAATTGATAAAATCAAGTTTGATAAAAGTAATCGTGATGATGTAAATGTTTATTTAAAGAAAGACGCTACTGTCTTAATGAAACAGAGTGATAATGAAACAGGATATGATACAGAAATAAAGTTAGAAAATGTTAAATTACCATTAAAAGAAGGAGATGTAGTTGGTAAATTATTGATTAAAAAAGAAAATAAAGTACTTAGTGAAGTACCTTTAATAGTAAAAGAAGAAGTTCATTCTAAAAGTTTTTTAGAATTATTAGTTGATACTTTAAAAGATACACTTGTATAGTGTGTTTTTTATTGACGGGTTAATTTTGAAGAGGATATTCGAAACGGATATTCGAATTTAAATAATTGGTAG
>CANQWJ010000088.1 GCA_947627525.1 uncultured Bacilli bacterium | reverse complement strand
GTTTATTATATTGAACGTTGTTTTCTTCTTTTAATTGTTCTTCTTTTATAGGGGTAATATTAGTATTGTTATTTACCTTTTCATCACTATTGACAGCGTTCGCAATCCTAAAAAGAGTTTTAGTATTGTTCCATAGTGGTTTTATTTGATAGAAAAGGGGTATGGCTTGATTTATGACATTAAGTGTTTTTTGTGTTCCATTTAAAACTGAGCCTAGACTTAAATTTCGCAATCCACTAAATAGAGAAATTTGAGGACGAACACCAAACGGAATGTAGTTGTAACCATTAAACATTTTATTCCTCCTTTACATTATTATATGAATTACTAAAAAAATGTTTAAAATTGCAAAAAGGTGTGTTATAATTTAAATTAGATTAAGAATAGGAAGGATGAGCGTAATGAATAGTGCCATGAACAAAGTTTTAAAGATGCCATTAACAATTTTACAATATGCTGGAAAAGGTCTTTCTTATTTACAGACTCTCATTTTTAAAAAAGATTTAAATATAGATCCCAATCGTTTAGAGGGTGAAGAACTTACTAAAGAATTGGAAAAAGTTAAAGAACAAAGTGATGAATTTAAAAAAGTTAAAAAACAAGAACATAATGATAAAGAGGGAAAATTACAATCATTTAGATATACAGTTAAGAATGCGATGGGTGAAACAGTCAAAGGTATTTTTGACTCTGAAGATATTACGGGTGTTAGAGTATTCTTATCTAATGAAGGTTATGAAGTACTTGATATTAAACCAAGAGATAAATGGGATATTGATATCAGTTTTGGTGGTAACAAGATTAAAACGGGTGATTTGTCTTTTGCTTTAATTCAATTATCTACTTATATTAAAGCGGGAATTCCTTTGATTGATTCAATGCGTATCTTAGCTAAACAAACAACAAATGCTAGTTTAAAACGTATATATGACCGTGTTATTTATGAATTAGTTATTGGAGAGCCTTTTTCGGCTGCTCTTGAAAAACAAGGGGAAGCATTCCCAAGTATTTTGATCAACATGGTAAAAACTAGTGAAATGACAGGTGACTTAGCAGGAACACTTGATGAGATGGCTGATTACTTTACTGATACTGAAAAAACACGAAAAGAAATGGTTTCAGCTCTAATTTACCCAGCTGTTATTTTTACGCTTTGTGTTGGTGCTGTTTTCTTCCTAGTAATGTTCGTTGTTCCACAATTTATTGATATGTTCTCAAGCCAAGGTGCTGAACTTCCAGGTATTACTAAATTTGTTATTGCCGCAAGTTCTTTCCTACAGAGTTATTGGTGGGCCATTATTTTAGGTGTTGTTCTTGTCATTGTCATATTTAGATGGCTATATAAAAACATTAAAGGATTTAGAAAAAATGCTCAAATTTTATTGATGAAAGCCCCAGCTTTTGGTAAAGTTATCATCTATGGTCAAGTTTCAACAATTACTCGTACTTTTTCATCACTATTAAACCATGGTGTTTTCATAACTGATAGTATGGAGATATTGTCTAATTTGACGAACAATGAAATTTATCGTGAGATTTTGTCAAGAACGATGATTGGGCTTAGTAAAGGAGCTAAACTTAGTGAAACATTTAAAGGTGAATGGGCTTTCCCAGTAGTTGCTTATGAGATGATTGTAACAGGTGAGTCAACTGGTCAACTTGCTTTGATGATGCAAAAGGTTTCTGAACACTTTGGAAACTTGCATCATAACTCTGTTACTGTTATTAAGAGTTTGATTGAACCAGTTGTTATCATTTTCCTTGCGATCGCTGTTGGATTTATCTTAATGTCTATTATTTTACCTATGTTTGATTTGTATGGACAAATTTAGGGGGAGTTTTTGTGGAGATAAAATATTATTTAACATTTGTAATGTTTGTTTTTGGACTTATCTTTGGGTCCTTTTTCAATGTTGTTGGATGGCGTATTCCAAAAGGACTATCTTTAGTGAGACCAGGATCTTTTTGTCCAAAGTGTAAGCATCAATTAAAATGGTATGAATTAATACCACTATTTTCCTATTTAATTCAAGGTGGTAAGTGTCGTAAATGCGGTGCTAAAATTGCTCCCTTTTACTTTATAATTGAGCTTACAACAGGAATCCTGTTTGCTTTATCATACTGGCTTTTTGGTTTTAGTTTTGAATTTGCTTTAGCTATTCTTGCTTCATCATTCTTTGTTATTGTCATTGTTAGTGATACCAATTATTTAGTAATACCAGATGAAGTGACATTGTTCTTTTCCATTGTTGTCTTATTATTGCGTTTTATTTGTAATGGTGTTAAAGATGCTTTATTATTTTTTGGATATGGACTAGGAGCCTTTATCGTAATGTATTTACTAATGCTTTTAGGTAATGCTTTATTTAAAAAAGAGTCGCTTGGTGGTGGTGATATCAAATTGATGTTTTTTATAGGTTGTGCTGTTGGACCATGGTCATCATTATTTTCGATTTTTTTATCAAGTTTTATTGCTTTACCATTATCTTTAGTTCTCTATTTTAAAAGTAAGGATAGTGTCATTCCTTATGGTCCATTTTTACTTTTGGCGGCACTAATCATTATTTTATTCAGATTAGATTTAAGTTTTTTATTAAAATTTTGCGCATGACGAAGGTTATGTGCTTTTTTTGTTGCTTGGGGTGTTTGATAAATGCTATAATTTAATTAGGTGATAGTGATGATAAAGACAGATAGTGTTTTTAAAACAACAGAAAAACTTGAAACTTCCTTAAAACAGGAATTTATTAAGGCCTTAAAAAATGAAGATTTTCAAAAAGTAATTAGTGATTTGGATTTGCGTGAAGACGTTTTGATGAAATATACAACGAGACTTCAAGATTGTAGTAATGAAAAACATAATTGCTTAAATTGTAAAGGCCTTTTTGAATGTAAAAATGCTGTTATAGGTTTTTGTTTAACACCTTTTAAAAATAATAATACTATCAATTTCTCTTATGTTGGCTGTCATTATACTAAAAAAGAAGAGTATAAAGATAATGTTGTTCTATTTGATGTATCAAAAGAAATAAAGAATGCAACTCTTTCTGATGTTTATAAAAAAGATAAAAATAGAGTCGAAATATTAAAAAAAATCAATAGTTATTATCACAATTATTTTACGGATAACAGAGATAAAGGTATTTATTTATATGGTAGTTTTGGAACAGGAAAAACATATTTGTTATCTGCTTTGTTAAATGAATTTGCGAAAAAGGGAGTTAAGAGTACTGTTATCCATGTTCCCGAACTTCTTCGCAATTTAAAAGAATCTTTTGATTCAGACTACCGTGAGCGCTTTGCAACTTTAAAGACAACACCAATTCTTCTTTTAGATGATATTGGTGCGGAATATTTAACAGTGTGGGGTCGTGATGAAGTACTAGAGCCTTTACTTCATCATCGTATGAATGAAAATTTACCAACTTTTTTTACATCTAATTTAAGTTTAGAGGAACTAGAAAAGCATTTTACCATTTCTAAAACATCAATTGATATGATTAATGCAAGAAGAGTTATAGAAAGAATCAAAAAGTTATCTGAACCAGTTGAATTAACTAGTAAAAATATTAGGGAGTGATATTATGCGTCGTAACTATGAAAGTAGAATAACAAAAATATTGCATAGTGAAAAAGACGATTACAAAAAAGCTGTTACGTTAATTAATGAGTTGCGAAAGGAATTATCTAGGTTCACTTTTGAGGATGATTTTAGTAATCTTTCTAGTTATATTAAAGCTATTAATAAGATCATTCCTAATTTGAGTGCTCATCGTCAAAAACTAATAAGTCGTGAAATTTCTAAATTTCGTCCCATTGTTCATCAACTTTTGAGTAATCGCTCTAAAGATATTCCTAAAGATAATCCTAATTTTATGGAATTAAAAAATATTATTGATAGTATCGAAGGAATGAATTTATCATTAATTTATAATTATGTTGATAAATATGATGGTGATGCTTATAACTTAATTCGTTATCTCTTATTTGAAGAAAAAAGTTTATTTTTTGTCAAATATGCTTTATCAAAATATCCACACTTGATAAATTTACATGATAAAAGTGGAAAATGTTTAATGATTGAAGTAGTAGAAAGATATATTGAAGCATTAACAGAATATGTTGAAAGTAATCTAGAAATTAGTGATGATTTATTCTTCTATGATCAGGTTTTAGAAAGTATGTTAGAAGATGATAAAATCGATTATTCTAATGTCATAAAATCGCGTGCTTTAAAGATGGTTCAAGATTTTGTCGATAATTATGATTGTTCTAATTTGAGTGTTGAAGCAAAAAATAAATTATATTTTTGGAAAAATGAACTTTTAGAAAAATTAGAAGAGAGTAATATAGGTGAAACTTTAGAGCATCTTTCATATAAGACAGATATAACAATTAATTTTAATGAAGCTGTTGAATCAGAGACAAGAAGATTTGATCCCCAATATTTAAGTACTGAATATGCCAAAAGAGAATTAGTTAAGGATCATTACATTGTAACTATTGATGGTGATGAAGCTGAAGAAATAGATGATGGAATATCAGTTGATGTCTTACCGAATGGTAATTATTATTTAGGAGTACACATTGCTGATCCTCTTGGGTACATGAGTAAAAATAATATTCTTTATGAAGAAGCTGAACGAAGAACTACTTCTATTTATGCGCCACTAGAGAAGACAAGTTCCATGTATCCTGAAAGTTATGCTAAGGACTATATGTCTCTTTTAGAAGGAAAAAGACGTTTAGGAACTAGTTATTATATGGAAATTACACCTAGTGGTGATATTCTTTTAGAAAAGTGTTGTTTTAAAAAATCAATCATTAAAGTTGATAAAGGACTTACTTATGACCATTATAATGAATTATCAAAAGAAGGGACTGATGATGAAAGATTACAAAAGACAATGATTAATCTTCAAGGTGTCATAGATGCTCTTAGTAAAAAAGTTGTAATGGATGAAAAGTATCGTTTAGCAAGCCATGATGTAACTAATTCTAAAAATAAGACCTTATCTGTTAGTGATAGTGAAAAGATTGTTGAATATGCTATGTTAGCTGCTAATTCTACCGTAGCTAATTATATGGCTAAAAAGGGTTATCCTTTCATTTATCGCGGTCATGAATTGAGTCGTGATTATTTACGAAAAATAGATTATTTTGATCGTCAATTACAAGAAAATCCAACAACAGAAAACTATGATGTCTTTGTTAAAATCCTACGTGATACATATCCAATAGCTTTTTATACAACTGATTCTAGTATTGGTCATATGGGTATTGGGATTCCCCATTATAGTCATGTTACAAGTCCTTTGAGAAGATTTGCTGATTGTTTGGCAACGGAAGCCTTGGATATGTTTTATTTTAATACGCCACCTGATGATAAAACGGTTTATGACTTTGAAGATCGTCTCAAAAAAGGATGCCGTCATATTAATGAAAAGAAAAAGACCATTGATTATTTTACAAGACAATACGTTAAAATCAAGAAAAACTAATATTGACAAAAAAAGAAAATATGATAATATAGATTTGTCAAATACATTGACAAGAAATATGATTTTTTAAGTATATTTATAGAGAGTTTGTGGTTGGTGGAAACAAATATGCGCTTAAAAAGTTACTCTTCTTGTAGTAGGACCTCAATAGGATTCCCGGGTAATGCCGTTAAACTAATTAAGTAAAATGCCGGATGGTACCGTGTTTATGCACTCCTGTTAGATTAACAGGAGTTTTTATTTTGGAGGAAATATGAGTTATGAGGATTTAGAACGATATTCCAATAAAGTTT
>CANQWJ010000087.1 GCA_947627525.1 uncultured Bacilli bacterium | reverse complement strand
CGTTATTATATTGAAAACATTATGAAATTAAATAAATATGAAGAGACTTTTTCTATTAAAGTTGGTAACTTATTTCATTATTTATTAAGTATTTGTTTTCAAGAAGATTTTGATTTAGATAAAGAGTGGGAAGAATATCTTAAAAAAATGACATTAGATGATAAGGAACAAGTTCTATTATTGAAATTAAAAGATGAGTTTTCTTTAATTTTAGATTTTGTTAAGAATCTTCATCAAGAGACTGGTCTAATTAATAGTTTGATGGAACATAAAGTCTACATTGATAAAAGTCGTGATGTTGAAGTGGGTTTCATGGGTGTCATTGATAAGTGTATGTATAAAGAAAAGAATGGTGAGACTCTCATCAGCATTATTGATTATAAGACGGGAACACCTAGTACTGATTTGTGTAAGGTGGCCTATGGCATTGATATGCAGTTACCGATTTATTGGTATTTAGTTAAAGAGGGAAATCTTTTTGATAATAGTAAGTTTGTCGGTTTTTATCTTCAAAAGATTTTACATGGCGAACTAAAACGTGATGATAAAAAAAGTTATCGTGAAGTTAAATTGGACAATTTAAAATTAGTTGGATATTCAACTAATGATCAAAGTCGTTTAGAAGTATTTGATCCAACTTATGAAAAGAGTTCTTACATTAAAGGAATGACTGTAAAAAAAGATGGGGAGTTTGCGTCTTACGTTAAAGTCCTTGATGATAAGACCCTTGACTTATTAGTAGATTATATTGATAAAGTCATTGAAGAAAATATTACATCTATTTTAGAAGGGGACTTTTCAATTAATCCGAAACAGTTACAAGATGAAGTAATTGGTTGTAAGTATTGTAAATATAATGATATTTGTTATCGCCGTAATGAAGATATTTTAAAACTTAAAGATTATGAAGATTTATCTTTCTTAGTGGGAGGTGGAAAAAATGAATGATTGGACCAAAGAACAACAAGAAGCAATCAATAAAGAAGGATCTAATATCATTGTTTCCGCTGGAGCTGGTAGTGGAAAAACAGCTGTTTTAACGGAAAGAGTAATTCGTAAATTAAAGAGTGGAACAAATATCAATGAAATACTTATTTTGACTTTTACGAATGCTGCTTCTTACGAAATGAAAGAACGTATTCGTGATGCTATAGCGGAGGATTCTTCCCTAAAAAAACAATTAGATTTAATTGATGGATCTTACATAACAACATTTGATAGTTTCAGTTTATCCATCGTTAAAAAATATCACTATTTATTAAATATTCCACGAGATGTATCCATTATTGATAATAGTATTATTTATAATGAAAAAGTAAAAATTCTCAATGCCATAATGGAAGAACATTATCACTTAAAAGACGCTGACTTCCTTAAATTAATAAGTGATTTTTGTATAAAAGATGATAAAGATATTTTTGATTATATTATTAAGATAAATGATAAAATGGATCTTTTAATGGAAAAGGAAGAATTCCTCAATTCTTATATAGATAAATATTATGATATTGATTTCATTAATAAAAATATTGATGAATATATTGAAGAAGTTAAAAAGAAATTTTTCTTGGTTAAAGAAAGTTGTTCTAATCTTTTGTCTCTTTCGGAAAATAATTTTTATGATGATGTCTTAGCTCTAAAAAATAAATATGATAGTGCTTTGAGTTATGAAGATATTTATAACGTTTGTAAAGAGAGTATACCAAGACTTCCAAGAGGAGCTTCAACAGAATTAAAAGAAGCTAAGGAAGACTTGAGTAACGCTCTTAGTGAATTGAATAAATATATCAATTTACCAACTGTTGATGAAATAAGAGAAAAAGTTCTTTCTACTAAGCCTTATGCTCGTATTATTGTTTCGATTATTAAAGAATTACATGTGAAATTAAAAGATTTTAAATTTAGTAATAATACTTTTGAATTTAATGATATTGCCCATATGGCTATTAATGTTGTCAAAGAAAATATTGATGTTAGAAATACCTTAAAGAATTCTTTTAAAGAAATAATGATTGATGAATATCAAGATACATCTTATTTACAAGAGTCTTTCATAAATTTAATTGCTTCTAATAATGTTTATATGGTTGGTGATATCAAACAGTCTATATATCGTTTTCGTAATGCTGACCCATACATTTTTAAAGAGAAATATGATCATTATTCTAAAAATGATGGGGGAATAAAAATCGATTTATTGAAAAATTTCCGTAGTCGTGGAGAAGTCTTAAATAACATCAATTTAATATTTGATGCAATTATGGATGATGCGATAGGGGGAGCAGAGTACCAAGAATCACATCGCATGGTATTTGGTAATAATTCCTATATTGAAGAAGGTAAAACTAATCAAAATTATGACATGGAAGTTTTGCGTTATAATTTAGAAAAAGGTTATGAATATAGTAAAAATGAAGTCGAAATTTTTACGATTGTTAAAGATATTAAAGAGAAGGTAGATAGTAATTATCAAGTTTTTGATAAAAAGAAAAAAATATTAAGACCAATCAAATATAGTGATTTTTGTATTCTTTTAGATCGTTCAACGAACTTTGATCTATATAAAAAAGTCTTTGAATACTTTAATGTTCCTCTTACCAAATATACGACGACAAACATAAAGAAAGATGATGATATATTAATTATTAAGAACATTCTATCACTCTTAATATGTCTTCAAGAAAAAGAATTTGGAATGGAGTTTAAATATAATTTTCTATCAATTGGACGTAGTTATTTATTCCGTTATGATGATGAAGAATTATTTGATTATCTAGATCAAAATGCCTATATAAATAGTTCTTTATATCGTACTCTTTTAGAAATAGAAGAAAAAGTTCCATATTTATCACTATCTAAAATAATTGAGTTAATCATTGATAAGTTTTCTTTTTATAGTAAAGGTATTACTGTTGGTGATATTGAAAAAATTAGTGTTCGTCTTGAATATATCCTAAATCTTTCAAAGCAAGTTGAAAAAATGGGCTTTAATATTTTAGAGTTTAGAGATTATTTAACGAACATAATTGATAGCGATGAAAAAATGGAATGTGAAATAAGTGATAATATTGTGGATAGTGTTAAAATAATGACTATTCATAAATCAAAGGGGCTTGAATATCACATTTGTTATTTCGCAGGTTTTGATAAAGAATTCAATCTTCGCGAATTAAATGATCGTTTTATCTTTTCAGAACAATATGGTATCATTTGTCCTTTCTTCGACTTAGGAATTGGGGATACTTTCTATAAAGTGATGTATCGCGATTCCTATATTAAAGATGAAATTAGTGAAAAGATAAGATTGTTTTACGTTGCCCTTACGCGTTGTCAAGAAAAGATGATTCTTGTGTGTAACTTTAATGAGGAAGAGACTTCTTTTGATAACATCGTTTCTAAAAATATAAGAATGAATTATCGTTCTTTTAAAGATATTATGGATAGTATTGTTTCTATACTTAACCCTTATATTAAAGATATTGATTTAAATACTCTAAATCTTACGCATGATTATAAGTTGATTAAGAAATCTAATTATCAAGATAAAATTAAAAAGAGTGAAGAGAAAATAAAAGATATCACAATAGATATTCCTAATGAAGAGAAAATTAATAAACATTATTCTAAAACGAGTGATAGTTTATTTGATCTTGCGACGAAAGAAAAAATGGAGTTTGGTACTTATATGCATTATCTTTTTGAAGTATTTGATTTTAAAAAGAAAGATTTTGATCAAATAGATGAAGAGTACCGTCCCTATCTTGAAAAGTTCTTAAACTGTGGTATTGATTTTTCCGGAAATATTTTTAAAGAATATGAATTTGTCTATGAAGAAGACAATGTAATGAATTATGGTGTTATTGACTTAATGATTGAATATGAAAAGAGTATTTCAATTATTGATTACAAATTAAAAAATATTGCTGATGAAAATTATTTGAAACAACTAGAAGGATATCGTAGTTATATAAAGAAGAAAACTAATAAAGATGTTTCAATCTATTTATATTCAATTATGGATGGCGTCTTAAAAGAATTAGGTTAACTCTTGATATGTTTAATCTTAAATGTTATAATTGATGAAGTTTAAAGGGGTGAAAAAATGGATAAAGTTTATGTTTTTGGACATAAAATGCCCGATACTGATAGTGTTTGTTCATCTATTGCGATGTCTTATTTCTTGAATAATACACGAGATGATTTAGAAGCAATTCCTCGAATTTTAGGGTCAATTAATAATGAGACGAAGTTTGTTTTAGAGCGTTTTGGCGTTGATGCCCCTAAATATTTAAATGATGTTAAATTACAAATTAGGGATGTTAATTATCGTAAAGATTTATATGTTGATAAATGCGATACCATTAAAAATGCTTATGATTTGATGACCGCTAATAAATCGAGTGGTATTCCAATAGTTGATACAAATAACAATAATAAATTAGAAGGTTTAATCACTTTAAAAGAATTAGCGCGTGATTTAATTGAGACGGATCGCCGTAAATTGTGTACTTCTTATGATAACATTCTAAAAGTTCTTGATGGAAAAGAATTGCTACGCTATGATGAAGAAATTGTTGGTAATATTATTACCGCAACTTTCCGCAGTACGACTTTTCTTGCTGATGTCGAACTTCACAATGATGATATTTTAGTTATAGGGGACCGTCATAGTATCTTGGAATATGCGATTGAGTCTGGTGTTAAATTAATCATTCTTGTTGCTAATAGTGATATTAAAGAAGTTCATCTTGAAGAAGCTAAGAAAAAGAAAGTTAATATTATAAAGACTGATAAGAGTAGTTTTGATGTCAGCAATCTTTTAAGTCTTTCTAACTATGCAATAAGTATTAAGACTTCACAAGCTCCCGTTACTATTAAGGATAATGATTTTTTAACAGACTTTGAAGAATTACAAAGTAAATATGCTTATTCTAATTATCCTGTTATCAGTAATGATGATAAATGTCTAGGAATGATTCGCATTACTGATGTCAGTGAAAAGACGCGTAAAAAGGTTATTCTTGTCGATCACAACGAAAAGAACCAAAGCGTTGATGGCTTAGAAGAAGCCGAAATAATTGAGATTATTGATCATCATCGCCTTGGAACTATTTCAACTAGTACACCAATCAATTTCCGTAACATGTCAGTTGGTAGTACTTGTACCATTATTTTTGGTCTTTTTCAACAATATGGTATTATGATACCTGATAGTATTGCCGGAATACTTTTATCGGCTATTCTTTCTGATACTTTGATTCTTAAAGGACCAACTAAAACGGATAATGATGTTATAGCTGTTAAAAAGTTAGCGCAACAATTAAATATTGATTATGAAAAGTATGGATTAGAAATGTTTAAAGCAGGATCTAGTCTTAAAGATAAAACGATTGAAGAAATTATTTATCAAGACTTTAAACAGTATAATGCCGAAGATACTAATATTGGTATTGGTCAAGTCTTTACAACTAATTATGAAGAAATCGAAGAAAAGAAAGACGAATATGTTCGTCAATTGAATAATATTGCTTCTGGTAATAATTATGATATCGTTTGTTTATTCGTTACTAATATCATAACTAATGGTTCAAATGTTCTTTTTAATGATAAAGCTAAGAATACACTTTCTCTTGCTTATGATATTCCTGATATTGCTGAAGGACAATTTTTACCTAATATTGTTTCACGAAAAAAGCAAATTATTTCAGCTATAATTGATGTCATAGAAAGAAAATAAAATTTTTAATATTTATATGAAGAAAACAGGTTTATTATATTGAACGTTGTTTTCTTCTTTTAATTGTTCTTCTT
>CANQWJ010000086.1 GCA_947627525.1 uncultured Bacilli bacterium | reverse complement strand
AAAGTCCTTTCTAAATATATTTTAACATATCTCTATGCTCTTTTTATTTAGTGTGAACTTTAAAGGTATTATAATCTGACTAGTCTTTTTTTATTTGGATAGGTGGATTTTTATAACTATTAAAATCATTATTAGTGATTAAGTTATATATTTTTTCAATTCTTATATCAATATCTAATAATTCTTCATCCTTTTTCTTGATGTTGGTAATTATTGGTATTTTTACTTGTTTCTTAATCTTATTTAAATAATCTTTTCCTTTATCATTGAATCCTAATATGCGAATATATTTTAATTCTTGGTCTTGTCCTTCTTCTTTGGTTAGAGAAGTAAGAATATGAATTAACATTCTTGATAATTTATTATAGGTATATCTCTTTGTCTTAATCTTTTCAATTAATTCACTAGTAGTTTGACATTTATTAATATTATTAATAATTCTATTCTCAATTCCTTCATCGACAGTTTGATATCTTTTTATTGCTTCTTTTTCAGTAATAACTTTGTATTTCAATAATGGATAATAATTATATTCTTTTTTCTTTTTTAAAAAATTATAAGTAATTTCAGGAACAAAATCTTTTATGTCTTTATCTTCTTTTAAGGCCTTTCTAATAGCGGTTGCGCTAACTATTTGTCCTTTTAAATCAGTACTATGAAAATCGTTAGTTCTTTTAATTGTAATTGGTATTATTTTTGTCTTTTGACGAATTATTTCTTTAATGTAAGAAAGACCTAATAAATCATTAGGAGTAGTAATATCTAAATTAGTTATCTTTTTAATCGCTTTACTCATGGCTGTTGGATAACTAATTCCTTCTTTTATGTATTCTTTAACTAGTTCTTCATATTGGGAATTATTTAATTGGATGTTGGCCATTTCTTCTAATTTTGTAACATCATTTGTTTCACTACCAAAAACTAGATAGTCGACATCTAATTCTTTTAGAATTGCAATAGCACCTTTCGCAAAGACATCCGCACTTTGACTGGCAAAGACAAAGGGAAGTTCTACTATTAAATCAATGCCATAATTTAAAGCAATCCTTGTCTTTTCTTCTTTAGTTAAAATACTAATATTACCTCTTTGTGTAAAGCAACTTGACATTACTAAAACAATTAAAGAATCAGGATATTTCTCTTTGATTTTCCTTAAATGATATAAATGTCCATTGTGAAAAGGGTTATATTCACATATAATACCAATTTTTTCCATAAGGTCCTCCAATAGTAATATTATACAAAATGATTTAAAAAATTTAAATAATAATGTACAATTATAGTAGGTGAAGAATATGGATTTAGATAGTTTTCTTAAAGAAATAAGTGAAAAGTATGGATATGATGCGAAGTTACAAACAGCTATTCGTCTAACTATTCCTTTGATGTTAGATCGTTATCAAGGAAGAGAAGAAGATGTCTTTCGTCTTTTTAGAGAAGTTCCTATTTTTGCGACGAGTGACATGTCAAGGGAAAATAGAAAAAGAATTGAGAAAGAAATGACAACTGGTATAAATGAACACATCGAAGAACCAGAAGATGTTAATCTTTATGGTAGTACTAATGATCCAGGAGCTTATTATGCTTATGATTCTATTTTTGATGAAGATATGAATGTTGTTGGCGAAAGACGTTGGTTAGTAGTACGTGATATTGACGATAAACGTAGAGATGCTTACCAACAATTATTTGGAACAACTATTAATATGCCTTATTTTATTCATGAAATAAATCATGCTTTTGCGATGCAACATCCTACTTATCGCAAAGAGGGGAATAGAATTTTTTCTAAACATGGAATGTACGAATGGGTTCAAGAATATTCTAAAAAAGAAGATGGGAAAGTTAAATTGTCATCCGTTTCTAATGAAGATGTGATTGTCGAAGAAATGTTAAACGAAAATATTACGCAGGATATGTTAGTACAACTCTTAGGTGTTACAACGCGTCAAGAAGTTGACAAAAAACTCCAAGAAATTGGACACATTCCAACTAATTATAAATCAACTCTCTTAGTTCTTGGTATCCGTTTAGAAGAAGCTTTAGGGCGCGCTGATTTAGATAAATGGCGCATTGATAGTGATTTATCTGTTAGAGAACGCTTTTCCGCTATTAGTAATGCTAGTCGTGTTGCGAAAACTTATTTTCCTGAAGAAGATGCTTATAAACATTTTGGTAATGGTGCCTATGAAGTATTTACACTATTTCGTAATTGTTACATGATGGATATAAATGATTTTGGTCAACAATTAATGAGGACGACTTGTGATGCGTTAGCGCCTATCTTTGGCTATCAAGAACAAATGGGAACGAAAACTTTTGATGATTATCTAGAACTTCGTAAAAAAGTAATTGGTGAAGAAGAAGTAAAGGATGCTGAGGCAAGCAAATAAAATGTTGCCAAAACTTTAAAAATAAGTTATAATGTAAAGCGCGAGGTGGAGAATGGATATTAATTTGGATGAATTATATTCTGATATTTTAGATAGTATTTCTCTTGATGAAGATATTATTTTTCTGCAAGAAACATATTATGTAGATGATATAAAGAGACTATCAGATGTTCACCTAAATGGCGAAATCACCAAAAATAATCAAAGTGAAGTCATTTTAACTGGTACTTTGAGAGGAGTTATGACAATTTTAGATTCCATAAGCCTTGATGAAGTCAATTATCCTTTTTCAATAGAACTTGAGGAAAATCTTGAGGAAATTATGGAAAAAGGTAAAAATAGTATTGATATTCTTGATATTTTATGGCAAAATATTGTTTTAGAGGTTCCACTTAGATATACCGAAGTGACCGATTATAGTAAGTATAGTGGTGATGGTTGGCGACTAATTAGCGAAGAAGAGTTAAAATATGAAAATAATCCCTTCCAAGCACTATTAAAAAATGAGAAAGAGGAGTGATAATAATGGCCGTACCTTTTAGAAAAGTATCAAAGACAAGAAAAAGAATGAGAAGAAGTCACAATGCTTTAACACCTAATGGTGTTGTTACATGTAAAGAATGTGGTGCAGTAATTAAACCTCATCGTGCATGTCCAAAATGTGGTTCTTACAAAGGTAAAAAAGTAATTGAAACAAAGGATGCTGAATAAGCATTTTTTTTGTTTCTTTTTTTTGATTTACTATTGTTTAGAAATCTTTTTCATTATATAATAACTTAAAACGATTTAATTTATACAGGGGGATTAGTAGTATGGATGAAGAATTTTATTATACGATTTTATATCGACCAAAGTATGCGGATAGTGGTGTTGTAAGTTTTGAACCTGAAAGAATAGTAAGAGGGCATTATGACAGAAATAAAAATATTTTTACCGAAGAGTGGACTAAAAAAGACTATTTTTGTTGTGATATTGTTTTCCCTGATTTGGGTAAAAATGAGGAACACGTTCTTGATGCTTTAAAAGATGAAGTAGAACACACTGAATGTAATGAAGAGCTTTTATTTGCTTTTCCTGTTTTAGAAAAACAATTAGATGAGTATTTTGAAGCATACGAAAATGATGAAGACATGTCAAAAGAAGAATTATATGAGAGATTAGTAAGATGTAGTTATTTATATTCAATGTATGATATCGATGATGATGACCAATATTTTTATATCGTTGATAAATTTGATGATCATCGTACCTATGATGTTGATGTAACTCTTGATTTTCCAAGTGCTGTTAATAATTCATATAGTTCTAGAGGAGAACAAAACATTAATGTTTATTTAGTTAATGGAAGTTATGATTATGAAGATGAAGAAGCGGAAGAGGAAGAAAGCGATAATCATGCTAAGAAAGAATCTAGAAAGATAACAGCGGAAACGACGACATTCACAGAAATAGTTCATGATTTTGATCCTGATGAATTAGAGAAAAAAGTTTCATCTGAAGTAATTGGACAAAGTCATGTAGCACGACCTCTTGTTTCAATGTTATATAAGAATAAACGTTATTATGAGCATGATGGATTAAAGTCTAATATGTTAATTTTAGGACCAAGTGGTTGTGGAAAGACAGAACTTGCTCGATCTATTCAAAGAAATACAGGTATTCCCGTTACTTTCTTTGATGCATCAAGTGCTTCGGCTTCTGGTTATGTTGGAAATTCGGTAACCCAAGCTATTCGTGATTTGATTTCCGTTTGTAATGGTGATATTGAGAAAGCCGAAAATGGTATTATTGTCATTGACGAAATTGATAAATTAACTGGTGGCGATGGTATTAGTAAGGGGGACGTACAAGACGAGTTATTCAAAATGCTTGAGGGCGACGAAATAACGGTTTCTTCTGAAAATTATCGTGATAAGTCTTTCCGTTTCAATCCTAAAAATGTAACTTTTATTGGGGTTGGGGCCGCTCAAAAACTAATTGAACAAAAACGTCGTGATAAGAGTAAAGTTGCTTTGGGATTCAGTGCTAGTGAACCTGTTCAAGAAAATGGTGAAGAAGAAATAATAATTGAACCAGAAGATTTGATTAAATATGGATTTAAACCGGAGTTATTGCGTAGGTTTCCGATCATTAAAGTTGTTAAAGATTTAAAAGAAAATGATTTAGTAGATATTCTTAAAAATTCGGAAATATCAAATTTACGCATGTATAAAAAAGCTTTTGAAAATGTTGATCACGTTAAACTTGTTTGCCAAGGTGATGTTTTAAATGAGATTGCTAGACGTGCCATTAAAGAGAAAGCGGGAGCTAGTGGTTTAAAACGTGTCGTTGATGATGCTCTTCAAGTTGCTGTTCGTAAGATTCGTCTTCTAAATGGTGATCAAGGCGAACTTCGTATTTATAAAGATACTTTAGACCATCCTGAAAACTTTAAATTATATCGTGTATCTAGTGAAGGTAAAGAATTAGTTTATCCACCAAAGAAAGAAAAAGGTAAAGTAAAAGCTAAAATTGATCCTTCTAAAAAGTAAAAAATAAAAAGGGTGATTGATATGAATTATCAATTAAAAATGGAAGAAATATTAGAACAAAACAAGGATAAGACACCAACTCTTTTATTACATAGTTGTTGTGCTCCTTGTTCTTCTTATGTCTTAGAATATTTAACTAATTATTTTGATATTACTATTCTTTTTTATAATCCTAATATTTCTAGTTGTGAAGAATATGATAAACGTCTTCAAGAATTAAAGCGCTTAGTAAAAGAAATGCCTCATAAAAATAGAATTGATATCGTTGAAGGAAAATATGAACCAGAAGTTTTTTATGACATCGCTAAAGGCTTAGAAGATGTTAGAGAAGGTGGAGAGCGTTGTTTTAAATGTTATTTACTTCGTTTAGAGGAAGCCGCTAAATACGCTAAGAGTAAAAATTTTGATTACTTTACGACGACTCTTTCCATAAGTCCTCATAAAAATGCCCAAAAGTTAAATGAAATAGGCGAAGAATTAGAAAATAAATATGATATAAAGTATCTCTATGCGGATTTTAAAAAGAAAAATGGTTATAAAAGAAGTATTGAGTTATCTAAAGAATACCATTTATATCGTCAAGACTTTTGTGGTTGTATCTATTCCCAAAAGTTAAAAAGAGGAGAATAATCTTCTCTTTTTTGGTATAATGATAAAGGTGAAGAAAATGATAGTTGAAAGAATTGTAACAGGGCAATTAGAAGAGAATTGTTATATTTTAAAAAATGTTAAGACGAAAGAGTGTTTAGTAGTAGATCCTGGAGATGACTTTGAAAAGATTAAAAAGGGAATAGGAGACTTTCAAGTCTTAAAGATTTTACTAACACACGATCACTTTGATCACATTGGGGCTTTAAAAGAAGTAGAAAAAGAATACTCCACAGAAACTCTTAAAAGATCTAATGCTGGTGAAAAAGAATATGTTAT
>CANQWJ010000085.1 GCA_947627525.1 uncultured Bacilli bacterium | reverse complement strand
TGCTTGATAAAATGCATAAAGAAAGAATTAAACTTTCTGATGCTATTTTAGTTGTTAATGTTAATGATTATATTGGAGATAGTACAAAAAGTGAGATTGAATTTGCTAAGTCATTAAATAAAGAAATAATTTATTATACTGATTTAATAGGGTGATGTTATGATAAAAGTGATAAAATTTAATTTAAATGACCTATTAAATCAAAATACAAGCTTTTCTTATTATTTATTAGGTAGAAGTTATGATTTAGAAGAAAATGATGCATCGCAAGATTATAGTAAGGCACTATATTACTATCAGAAAGGTTTTGAAAATGGTTATCCTCTTTGTATTTATTCTTTAGGAATTTCTTATGAATTAGGATTAGGTAAAGTTTTGGACATAAATAAAGATAAAGCAAAAGAACTTTTAATTGATGCTTATCCTAAAATTCTTGAATTGATTAATAATCTTGATATTGATGAAGTAGAAAGAGTTTATGCCAAATTTGTTATAGGAGCTTATTATTATTTTGGACTTGGCGAAATAGAACAAGATTATAATAAAGCATTTGAAATTATAAAAGAATGTGCTGATAAAGGACATATTGCAGCCATATATGATTTAGGAGCTAATTTCTATTACAATGGTAGAGGTACAGATGTTAATTATGAACTTGCAGACTATTATTTGAATTTAGCAAAGGAAAATGGATTAAAAAGAGCAATAGATTTATATGAAACAAGAGATAAAGTAAAAAATAGAAGGCAAAGACATGACTAAAATAGATTTGAATAAATTAGAATTACAAGAATACTAATAGTCCTCTGAAGCTATGTCGAAAGACGTAGCATTTTTGTTTTATAAGGACTGCAAGTTTTTGATAATCTTTAAAAATTACAACTATCTTGCATTAGAATGAATTGGTACTAACTAATTCATATTTTTATACATTTATTATAGTTTAATGACTTTTTATTATAAATTTGCTACAATAAATATATAAAATTATAGGAGTTGATAATAATGAATAATAAATTTACATGGATACCAATTTATCATAAATTAGCATTGAAAATAATGGAATTTGAAAATAACCCTGATGAGTTAAAACAAATAGTTTTTAAGGTACAAGAACAAATTGGATATGATTCAGAATCATACAATGGTGAACTTATGGAATGTATAGATCCACTTGGATTCTTTAGTATATTAGAAAAATATGGTCAAAATATTAGGAATAAATTTATTAGTAAGTTTGAAGAAATGACAGGAATGTCTATAGAGGTTCCAAATGATTATGATGGATTACCATCTATAGTTGCTCTTAATGCTCGGCTTTTTAAGGATGATGATTCTAAAATATTATGGAATGTTACTAAATATGCTTTAGAGTACGATAAGACCAAAACTGATTATGCAAGATTAAATTTTATTCAAAATTATAATAGAACATATGAAAGAAGAGACAAAGATTATAGAATACCTAATCAACTTTTTAAAATAGCACCAAATACTTTTATTAGCCTAGATTCAAATACTAGAAATATAATCGAGAACGAATTACATATTAATTTAGGTAACTTTAATGATGGGGAAGAATATCTTAATATATGTGCTAAAGTTAATGATTTGATAAGTAGTGGAAATTATGAATACAAATCATTTCCTGAATTGTCATATTATGCATGGAACAAACTAAAAAATAATTCCGTTAATAATCAGTCAACATCATCAAATCAGAAAGATGATAAAGAAAATATAAACTATTATTTTATTGTTGCTAGTGGAGAACAATTTAATTTTACAAGTCAAAACATAAATGACACAGTTAAATACAGTTCACATACTATTAATGGACGTATTAGAAATGATTATGAATGCTTTAATGATATTCAAGTAGGCGATAAATTAATTTGCTATGATGCTACACCAACATTACAAATTATTGGAGAAAGTGTATGTACTAGTGAACTGAACAATGATGAAATCGAAATAAAATTATTTAATAAGTTTGAAAAACCAATTGATTTTGAAGTTATTAAAAATACAAAAGAATTAGATGATATTCCAAATAAAATAAAATCTAGAAAAACTTTATTTAAATTAAATGATATTGAGTATAAAACTATTATTGATTTAGTATATGGTAATTATAAAATAGAACAATATACTGTTGATGATTATAAAAATGATGTTTACGTTGGAATGTTCAATGAATTATCTGCCTTATTAAAAAGAAAGAAAAATATTATTATCAAAGGTGCGCCTGGTGTCGGAAAAACGTATATGGCTAAGAGACTTGCCTATGCTATGATGAATAAGAAAGATGAAAATAGAATCGAATTTGTCCAATTCCATCAAAGTTATTCTTATGAAGACTTTGTTGAAGGATTAAGACCATTAGATGATTCAAATGGATTTGAAGTAAAAGATGGTGTGTTTAAAAAGTTCTGCAATGAAAAAGCAAGTTTAGATCCAGATAATAAATACTATTTTATAATAGATGAAATAAATAGAGGAAATATAAGTAAGATATTTGGAGAATTATTAATGCTTATAGAAGACGATAAAAGAGGGGATTATAAATACACAGTCAAATTACCATATTCAAATAAACCATTTATTGTGCCAAATAATGTATATATAATAGGAATGATGAATACTGCTGATAGATCGTTAGCACTATTAGATTATGCTTTAAGAAGACGTTTTTCTTTTGTTGATATTGAGCCTGCATTTGATACGGATGGTTTCAGAAAATATCAAAATAGCATTAATAATGATTATTTTAATGAAATTATTAAAATGATTACTGATTTAAATAAAGATATTATTGATCCTGAAAAAAATCCATCACTAGGCAAAGGTTTTGCAATTGGACACAGTTACTTTTCTAATCTAGATGAAGCTCATTTGAGTCAAAAAGATGACTATGATTCTACAAAGACATATGAACAAAATTTAGAGGAAACATTATCTTCAATTTTAGAATATGATATTAAACCTATAATAAGAGAATATTGGTTTGATGATGAGGAAAAGCAAAAGGAAGTAATTAAAAAGATAGATAGTATTAAGAGGTAATAGTTATGGCTAAAGATTATAGGGTTACAAATGTTTATTACATGTTAGCCTATGCTTTAAGTAATGGTAAATTTCCCATGATAAGCAACGAAAAAGTAAAAACAGAAAAATTTGAAAACATTTTTGACTTATATTCATTTTTATTATCGCAATCAGTAGGTTATTTAATAAAAAAAGGTTTGTTTAAAAACTATATAGCTTGTGAAGATGCTTTATATACAATAAGAGGCAAAATAAATATCAATAGAACTACTAAGGAGAATACTCTACTAAAACATAAAGTGGTTTGTACTTTTGATGAGTATTCTGAAAATGTATTGATGAATAAAATAATAAAAACAACTATGTTCTATTTGATAAAAAGTAATAAGGTAACAAAAAAATTTATTAAAAACTTAAAAAATGTTTATGAATACTTAAATGATATAGACTTAATTAATAATATTAGTTCTATACAATGGAATAGTTTGAGATTTGATCGAAATAATAGATATTATGAGTCTATCATAATGATTTGTAGAATGGTTCTTAATAGTGTATTGCTTACTGAAGAGCAAGGAAGTATTAAAGCTGATGGATTAATGATAAAAGAAAAAGATTATCATTCTTTATTCGAATCATTTATTAGAAATTATTATAAAAAACACTATACTGGTTTACTAAAAGCAAATATAGAAAAAATCAAATGGTCTATTTTAGAAGATGATTTAGAAAATAGAGAAATAGATAAAATTCCAAAAATGAATACAGACATTTCATTAACACATGGTAAAACAGAGCTTATTATAGATGCGAAGTTTTATAAAAGTATTTTAACAGATAAGGCTATGAATGGATATGATAAAAAGGGTATACATTCAAACAATTGGTACCAAATTAATTCATATGTTATTAATAAAAAATATCAAAATCCTAAAATGAATGTAAGTGGAATGTTATTATATGCAAAGACAAGTGAAGATGTTATACCCGATGTTAAGGCCAATATAATGGGAAATTACTTATATGTAAGGGCACTTGATATGACAAAAAAATTTGATGATATAGAGAAACAATTATTTGATATAGCTTTATTAGTAAACGATAATATAAAAGAAAATTATTAAACAAAAGAGAACTGATTTTGAAAAAATGTATGATAAATATATTATTGATACATTAAATTTTGATATAACTAAAAGATATTATAATTTTAAAATTTTAGAGAAAATGTGATAAATTTAATAATATAGGTGTATAAATTTATAAAAAGTATTATAAAATATTAACAAAATATAATGATTATGAATTATATGATAGTGAGATATTTGATTTAATTGATGAAAGTTCAAAGAAAATTGAAAAATGTGTAAACATTGTGTAAATATTAATATAAAAACTAGAATTTTAATAAATCCTTTTAAATAAAATAATTATTTATACAACTTTAAAATGAATTAATATACTAAAAATACCTTATAACTATCTTTTTTTAGTTTAATTGTTTACATAGGACTTTACATTTTTCATATAATATTGTATAATGTGTGTATATTAATTTGAAAGGGAGTTTATTTTATGAAAAAATTATCATTTAACGCAATGAAAAGTGTATTTTTAGGTTCTGGAATAGTTGCAGTAGTGAGTGCTTGTGTTATTGCAGTTGATTTCAATACTTTATTTAAAGCAAATAATGATGGAAAAATAGGTATTGTAGAAAGCAAAGCTATAGAAACTCAAAAATCTAAAGTATTAGTTGAAGCTGAAAATGAAGTTAGTGAATCTAAAGCTAAAGTTGAGAAAGCAAATAAAGAAGTAGAAAAGGCAACCATTGCAAAAGAAAATGCTAAAAAAGAAGTTGCAGTAGCAGAAAAAGAATTAACTAAAGCTGAAGAAACTAAAAAGTTAGCTGAAGCTGAAGTTAAAAATGCTAAAACTGAAGAAGAGCGAAAAGCTGCTCTAGAAAAAGTTAAAGCTGCTGAAGAAGCTGTAGCTAAAGCCAAAGCAACTAAAGAAGATGCTAATGCTAAAGTTCAAAATGCTGAAAAAGCCATTACAGAAGCCGAAGATAATAAAAAAGCAGCTGACAAAGAGTTACAAAAAGCTGAAGAAAATAAAAAGACTTTAGAGGAAGAAATAAGAAAAACACAAGAAGTTAAAGAACAAACTCAAACTGAACCAACAAAAAAAGAATCAGAAACTAAAGTAGAAAGCAAAACTACAACTACTGAAACCAAAAAGACTACTGAAACTAAAAAAACTACTGAAACTAAAAATAATACAGTAACTAATTCAGAAACTAGTGAAAGTAGATCACTTACTGATGAACAACTTAAGAAAATGTTAGAAGCAGCAGCTAAAGGGGAAGAAAAAGATCGTGAAGAATATGAAAAGGCTTATCAAGAAAAGTATGGTCATTTACCACCAGAAGAAAAACATGAAGTAGAATTTCATTTCTATAGTACTTTAAACCCACTAACAGTACGCCTTTATGATCATAATAATTATTATACAAAATCTAGATGTGGTGAAACAGGTTCTGGTTGTATCTGGTTTGCAGAGTTCTCATGTGATTTAAATCAATGCGTTGGTTTCCTTGATAGTAGTACAAACGAATTAAAGAGTAACGTTATTTATGCTAGAAGAGCAGACATTAAAGAATACACAATGGAAGCACCTAAAGCAAGATATGGTTATAAATTTAAACAATGGGAAATAATTTCTGATCGTAAAGTCACAATAAATGGTCAAACTGGTATTGCTTATAAATACGTTGCTGTTTATGAGAAAGTTAAATAATTAAGTTTTAAAAATATAATTTTTTAGAGATAAGAAAATAAATGGTTCAATGTCAAGTAGTGTTGGTGGAACCAAAAACTAATGATAAATGAACTGTGTAGAGGACTAAAAATTTAGTTC
>CANQWJ010000084.1 GCA_947627525.1 uncultured Bacilli bacterium | reverse complement strand
TAAATCATAACCCTTCATGTAATAAGGATATCCTGTACAAGTACGACTATTACCACTAATAACGTCTTCCATTAAATCTTTAATTTTATCAGTAGTAGCCGTTGAAGCAACTTGATATAATTCTTTTCTTTCACCCTTATAAGTTATATTACCTTTACCATCAACTATTCTATCGACATAATATGGTTGAAGAAGTATACCATCATTGGCGATTGAAGTTAAAGCTTTAATATTTTGAATTGGTGTTGTCGTAATACCTTGACCAAATCCCGCATTATAATATTCTGTTTCATAATTAAAATTAATTTTACCACTTGCTTCATTAGGTAGTTCAATATTCGTTGGAAGACCGAAACCTAAACGATTGAAATAGGCTTTCAAAGTAGATTGATTAATATTTTTACGAAGTAATGAAATAACTCCTGTATTACTTGATAAAGCGAAACCTCGATCGTAAGTAATATTTCCCCAACCACGACGTTCCCAGTCACCAATAACAGTTCCGTCAGTTGTCTTATAAGTACCAGATTTATAAGTAGCATTACCATCGTATTTACTATTTTCCATTACAGCCATATAAGTAAATGTTTTCATTGTTGAACCCGGTTCAAAAGGATAAGCAACATTATAGTCCATATAATTAGTAATGTTACGTTTATTAGGATCAAAGGAAGGATTAGAAGCAGATCCTAAAATAGCTCCTGTCTTAGCATTAGCAACTAAAATAGTATACCAATCCCAACGATACTTTTTTAACTTAGCATTTTGAATAGCTTTTTCCAAGAACAATTGAACATTAGCATCAATTGTCAAATAAATATCTTGTCCATCAACGGCCGCTACTGTACGCTCTTTCGTTCCCGCTATTTTATAGCCATTACGATCGCGTTGATAAAAAGTATAACCATCTGTTCCTCTTAAAATGTCATCATATTGTTTTTCAATACCCATTTCGCCAACTAGTGTCGTTATTTCTTGACCATTTTCATCTGTATAAGTCTTTTCTTTAGCATAACCGATTGTATATGACAAAAAGTCGCCATAAGGATAATATCTTTTTTGGGTCGTTAAAAAATCGATTCCTGGTAAATTCAAATCTTGAATAGCATCTTTTTGTAATTCCGTTAAGCCCTTTGTCTTAGGACCAAGTTCTGTTTGATAAACGTTAGTTTTTGATAAGTATTTTACAATTGTCTCATAGTCAACATCAATGACTTTTGCAAGTTCGGTTGCCGTATAATCAATATCGACAACATGTTGGGGCTTTTTAGGGTCTGTCGTACGACTCGGTGACAAATAAGCAATCAAAGTATATGATGGTACTGTCTTGGCAAGAACATTACCATTTATGTCATAAATCGTTCCCCTATCAGCAGGAAGTGTTCGCGTTGTACTAGTACGGGTACTAGCAAAAGCTTGAATATCAATATCATCGATTTTTTTAGAAAGCGCAAGCACCGAAACTCGAGCAATGACAACACAAAAAGAAAGAAGACCAATTAGGATTAACCATAGTGGAATTCTTATGGTATTAGTACTAATTTTTGTCTTCTTCTTTTCTTTCATTTTATCACTTTCCTATTCTGCTGAATTGATAGACTTTATATTATTATTATTATAACTCAATCCCTCAGACTCTGCAACTTCCTGTATTTTATCAAGGGAAGCTAACTCACTTATTTTCATTGATAAGCTCTCATTTGAACGTTCTTGAGATGTAATTTCTTTCTTCATCTTTTCAACATCATAATTAACTTTTGACAAAGTAGCTTGTGACAAAACGGTCGCAATAGGAGTTATAACCAATAAAAACAAAGCTAAACTATATAAAAGTTTTTCAAATTTTGTAAAATGAAAATTCCTTTTTACCTTTACTACTGTTTTCTTTTTCATTTAAACTCCTCTTTCCCTTATCTTATTCTTTCAATAATGCGCAATTTACTACTACGACTTCGATTATTGTTCAATAGTTCTTCAGCACTTGGTGTAATAACTTTATTATTGACTAAACGATATTTAGGAAGATATTCTTCCGGAATATTCGGTAATCCTTTTACTTTTGGATCAATCATCGTTACTTCCTTAAATATGTTTTTTATCATTCTATCTTCTAATGAATGGAATGTTATAACCACAAGACGTCCTCCAACATTTAAAAGGGAAAGACTATCATTAATGGCTTTTTCTAAAACTTCTAATTCATTGTTAACTTCAATTCTGATTGCTTGAAATACTTTTCGAGCTGGATGTTTATCACGTTTAGCCTTTTCAGGCATTGATGACTTAATGATATCAACTAACTCTAAAGTTGTTTCAATATTCTTATTTTCACGATATCTTACGATATTTCTTGCTATGCTCTTCGCATATTTTTCTTCTCCGTATTTAAAAAAAATATCAATTAACTCTTTTTCGGAATACGTATTAACAACAGTATATGCTGATAAATCCTGATTTTGATTCATACGCATATCAAGCTTAGCATCATTATGATAACTAAAACCTCTTTCATTCTCATCGAGTTGTGGTGACGAAACTCCTAAGTCAAATAAAATTCCATCAACCTCTTTAATATTCCTTTTTTCTAATTCTTCTTTAAGATTTACAAAATTATTATTAATGATCTCATAGTTACTACCTATCTCTTTTAGTTTTTTATCACTATAGATAATAGCTTCACTATCTTGATCAATGGCGAAAAGATAACCCCTTCTTAATCGCTTTAATATTTCACTGGAGTGACCAGCATAACCTAATGTACAATCAACGTAGATCCCGTTTTCTTTCAAATTTAGACCAGCAATTGATTCATTTAGTAGTACACTTATATGCATGTTAATCACCATTTTCCCAATTTGAATCAAATAAGTCTTCAGCAATATCTGACAATTCGTCTTTATTAGTATCATAGAAATTGTTCCAATTCTCTAAAGACCAAATTTCAAGGTGATCTCCAACGCCGATTATGACACACTCTTTTATCAAATCGGCGTAAGAAATCAATGGAGAGGTAATATTGATTCGACCTTGTTTGTCAAATACTGTTGCAGTAGCACCGGATAAGAAAAATCTCTTAAAATCACGAGCATTTTTCTTGGTAAAAGGTAGGCTATTCAAACGGGCTGATATTTTTTCCCATTCTTTTTGAGGATAGACAAATAAACTTCCTTCAAAACCACGAGTTACAACGAATTCTTCGCCTAAATCATCACGGAATTTAGAAGGTAAAGTCAATCTTCCCTTTTCATCAATGTTATGATGATATTCACCCATCAACATTTGACATCCCCCACTTTTCACCACAATTAACCACTGCTAAGTCTATAATACTATTTCTTCCCCACTTTGTAAAGATTAAAAACAAAAAAAGACACACTTTACAAAAAATGTGTCTAATTATTATTTATTTATTAAATTGTTATTTATTCATAATGATAATATTCAAAAGTATTATCAGAATTAACTAATTTATAGTAATCATCATCTAAACTATAAAAGTCATCATCTTTATTAATTGTTAACAAAACTCTATTATTATCAGTAGCAATTAATTTTTTATCTTTAAGAGAAATTAATTTTAAACCGCTATCAAGATAAGTAGCATATTCTTCAAAATCTTCTACTTCTTTTTCATTTACATAAGTATTTTTCTTTATATTATAATATTTACTTGTTACATCCATATCTTCATAACAAGAAAAACTTATATCTTCATAATTGACAAAACCACCAGTATTCCCATATACATCTTGACCACAATCATATTCGTTAATTATTTTTTTATTTTTATCAAAGATTGTTAATTTTGAAGTATCATCTAGTGTTAGATAAGTATAATAATAATCATTACCATAATTATAGATTTTTTCTAAATAGTCTTCTTCATATGTATATGTTCCATCATTTTTTATAACAAGATAATCAACATCATACCCATATTGACTATAATCTACTTTTTCTGTTGCATCATAATAATATATCAATATTTCATCATCCATCTTCATTACTGAAAAATTATTTGACTCACCACAACAAGGACGAAGTGTATACCCATATTCACTCGTTTTAGCAACACTCTTAGTAAAAGGTACAATAACTTTTTCATTATAATCAATAATACCTAATTTATCATCTTTTAAAGCTACTAAATAATTCCCAAAAGCTTCTAAACCATCATATTTAAAATCGATAATTATTTGATCAGACGAACTAATAACTCCAAACTTATCTTCTTCTTTAGCAATTAATTTTTCATCATCAATAGTAACTAAATCATCATAAGTAAAATCAATAATCGTTTTACCAGAAAAGTCAATAAGACCATATTCCTCTTTAACTGCAACCAAATACTTAGAACTATTAGTATAAATGTCAACATCAGGACTTGTTCTTGCTTGATCCCCTACAATAAGATAATCTTTAATAGTTGCCATTAACTTTCCGGTATTAATATCATATATTTCTGTTCTCTCTTCTTTATCATCATAATATTCAACATAAGCATATTTATCATTTATAAGGTTTCCTAATGTACAATAATCAGTTAAACAAGCTACATAAATATACTTGCTATTAGGATCAGCTGTATCCTTAATTGCTTTAGTCGTAACATTTTTATCCAATGTCATAATCGTTTTTCCATTACGAATAACTACACGATCATTAAGTATATAACCATCATATCCAATATCATAGTTTTCACCATCAGAAACAGAATCAACCAAAAAACTATTGTCATATAATTTAGCAATATTAGAAATATCATTAACCTTAGTAAGTTTTCCCAAACTAAGAGGATGTTTAAGAACTAATTTTTCTATAGTATCTTTATTACTATTAGTTTTATCATCAGTACCTTTATCACTCTTAAATACAAATAATAAAGTAATACCAATTCCAATTAATATAACTAAACAAATTATTAATATCAATACTCGACTTTTACTTTTTTTCTTCTCACCAATTTCAGTCATATTTATCTTCCTCCTATTAAATTATATTACTATCATTTATTGAAAACAATAGAAAAAATCCTAAAATTAATTAGGATTTTAAACTTTTAATAGTATTGCAAACTAACAGCACATCCACAATATGTATAACTTCTATTATAAGTATTACAAGATCTACTATGGCAATTGTAAGAATAAGAATGTTCGAAATTTCCCTCTGCACAATCAGCACCACCGTAATTACACTCTCTTTGTCCAGAATTAGTTGAATAAGTACTTCCATTATTTGTGCAAGTCCAAGTTGACCAAGCTCCCCAACTATAACATCCAGCACTTGCACATCTAGATCCCAATGAACAATACTTACTAACTGATACATAACAACTATTACTATTTCCTACTCTATCATAAACATAGTAAGTATGTCCTGAAGTTAATCCACTAAAGGATTGGGTTCCCGTCGAACAACCACTATGACTATCACTACAATAAACATATCCTCCTACACCAGATGTTGAATATGTTGTTGTTTTTGATACGCTACAAGAAGGTGATGAGTTATCTAGATATATATTTTCTGTACAACTTGTGCTATTTCCAGCATTATCATATATTGTAATCGTTCCTGTATATCCTGTCGAATAGAAAGTATTTGAATATGAACTTCTTGTACATTCACTTCCTCCACTATCATTACAATATTGCGTTACTGTTCTTGATCCAGACTTCCAACTAGTTGATTCACCACTAGTAGTTCCACAAGTCGGTCTTGTTTTATCAATTTGAACATGTCTTGTTGGACATGGTGAACTAGAACGGTTTCCTGCTCTGTCATATGCATATCCTGGTGTATTCCAACTATCTTGTTGTGTTGAATATGTTGCCGAAGTTGTTGTACACCCACTTCCCCATGTTGCATCATCAACACAGTTTCCAGTTAATGTTACACTTCCATTTGTCCATCCTGAATAACTTGAACTCGTTGATGGACATGTTGGTGGCGTTAAATCTATTTTTACT
>CANQWJ010000083.1 GCA_947627525.1 uncultured Bacilli bacterium | reverse complement strand
GTATACTGATAAATTTACGCCTAAGGAGGGAAGCACTTGGTATAAAGCTAATAAAGAAACAATTGCTTACTTCATGGACCCAAGAAATTTCTTAAATGAATCTGGTATCTTCATGTTTGAAGATTTAAATTATTATAGTTCTTATCAAACGAGTGATGCCGTTAAAGCTGTTTTATATACCGACTTTTATAAAGATTTAATTGAGTATTATATCGATGCTGCCGAAAAATATAATGTTTCTCCTATCTATTTGGCTGCTCTTTCGCGTCAAGAAGTTGGACTAAATGGTGGTACGGCCACTAATGGTAAAGCTGCTTCAACTTGTGGTAGTGGTCTAAATGGTTATTATAATTTTTATAATATTGGTGCTAATCGTGGTGTATGTGATGGAATGAATTACGCCAAAGAACAAAAGTGGGATTCTAAGGAAAAAGCTATTATTGATGGTGCTTATTGGATTGTAAGTGGTTATATCAATGCTGGACAGAACACTCCATACTTTCAAAAGTTTAATGTATCAAGTAAAGCCACTAAAGATATGTCACATCAATACATGGCTAATATTGCCGCTATCAAATCAAGTGCTGCTACAACAAAAACATCTTATTCTAATATGCGCATCATTGATTTCCCAATCGTTTTCCAAATTCCAATTTATAGTGGAATTCCTGATAAAATATCAGCTCTTCCACCAACAGGAAACCCTAATAACTACTTAAAAGAGTTAAAAGTAAATGGTACTAAAGTTACTAATTTTGACGGAGCAACAACTTCTTACACTGTTAACGTTCCAGCAACGACAACGAGCGTAACTATTGCTGCAACAACTGTTAATACCGGATCTCAAATAGCAATCAATTCTGGTAGTAAAGTTGCGAAATCAACAAGTAGTAGTGTCAAAATTGGTGATGGTACAACAAGTATTCCTGTCGTTGTAACAGCTGGTAATGGTAGTACTAAAAAATACACTGTAAAAATAGTAAAACAAGCTCCTGTCGTAAGTAAAGATGATAAAACTGATGAAGAAAAGAATAATGGTAATGAAGGTAATACTCAAATAACAAGTGACCAAACAGTTACAAGTGCTGGTTATAAAATAAATAGTTCAACTTATATGACAAATGTCACTCTTGGATCTACTGTTGCTGGTATGATATCTAAATTAGAAAAAGCTAATGCTTATGCAAGTATCAACATAACTAATAGTAGTAATAAAGCTAAGACAAGTGGTTCTATTGTAACTGGTGACAAAGTAAGTATTTCATCTAATGGAACAACTAAAACTTATACTGTTGTCATCTTTGGTGATTTAAATGGTGATGGTGAAATTTCTATTATTGATTTAGGAATGATTCAAAAACACTTACTTAACAGTTCTAAACTAAGTGGTGCTTATTTAAAGGCATCTGATACAGACAAAAATGGAAGTGTTAGTATCGTTGATTTAGGAGTTATTCAAAAACATCTCTTAAAAGTTAGTAATATATCACAATCATAGGAGGATAAAAATGGGAAAGAAGAAAAAAATATTAGCGACTTTTGTCACAATAATTACTATTCTACTCTTTTCAACAATGAAAGCCGAAGCCGCTAGTGGTACAATATCAATATCAAGAAATAAATCTCAAGTAGTAGTTGGTAATACTGTTACCTTTACAGTAACTGTCAATTACTCTGGTGGCATGAGTGCTTTACAATATAATACGTCGTATGATTCATCAATGCTTTCAATGATTAGTGGTAGTCCTGCGGATGCTGTCGGTTTAAACAATGTTAAATCTAAAACTTATACTTATACATTTAAAGCCAAAAAATCAGGAACAGCTACTTTTAAATTTAGCGCTAGTGCAGCAACTTGGAATGGTAATAGCACTGTTAACTTCACAACTAAATCAGCAAGTGTTTCTATCATAACGCAACAACAACTAGAAGCAAGTTATTCTAAAAATAATAATTTATCTAGTTTAGGTGTTGAAGGTGCAACCCTCTCCCCTAGTTTTTCGACAAGTGTAACATCATATACTGTCAATTTACCAGCCAATACTGAAAAAATAAAAGTAACTGGTAAAAAGGCTGATTCCCGAGCAACCATTTCTGGTTTAGGTGAAATAGAAGTTGAAGATGGTAAAAATACTATTAAAGTCGTTGTAACAGCCCAAAATGGTTCTAGTAAAACTTACACTATAACAGCCATTGTTGAAGAATTAGATCCTATTGAAGTATCAATTGGCGAAGAAAAATTAACAGCCGTTCGTAAAGAAAAATTATTATCTAGTCCTGATTCATCTTTTGAAAAGAGTACTGCTAAAATAAAAGATGAAGAAATACCTGCTTTAGAAAATAAAAATGCTAATATCGTTTTAATCGGTTTAAAAGATGAAGAAGGAAATATAACGTTATACGTCTATGACGAACAAAATAATACCTACAAAAAATACGTTCAACAATCTTTTAAAGAATTAGTTCTCTACATTGAAGATAAAGAATTTGAAAATAATAATGGTAGTAAAGAAATAACTATTAATGACAATAAAATAAAAGCCTATACTTTGGAAAATGATAAATATTATTACTTCTATGCTAAGAACTTAGAAAGTGGTAAAGAAAATTTATATCGTTATGATGAAGAGGAAAAAACAGTTCAAAGATGTATTGCTAATGAAAATGAAATAAAGGTTGAAAAAGATACTGATAAAGAGTTAAAATTATATCAGTACATAATTCTTGGATTATTTGGTTTCATCGTTTTAACTTATCTCATCATTTTAATATCTTCAATTCGTCGCCATCGAAAGAATAAAAAAGCCAAAGCAAGTAATGTTGTTGTAGTACCTGATGAAGAAGTTGAAGAAACTTCTTTAGAAGAACAAGAAGAAAACGATCAAATAGATAATGAAGAGGTAGAAGAAACAGAAACTGAAGAACCAAAAGAAATAGAAGAAACTGATGAACAAGTACAAGTAGAAGAGCCAACAATAGAAGAAAATGAAGTTATGGAAAAGACTGAAGAACAAGAACAACACAAGATGACCGAAGAAGAAAAAAATAAATTCATAAAAGATACTGAAGAAGAGATAAATCGTATTAATAATGGGAAATCTGAAAGCGATGAAATGGTCGATTCCATTAATGAACTATTTGCTCCAACTGAAGAAGAAAAGAAAAAAAAGAAAAAAACGGAAAAGAAAAACAAGAAAAAAGAACAAAAAGAGAAAAAGAAGAAAAAAGATGATGAAGAAAAAACCATCTAGGAGGAAATATGAATACAAGAGCTAAAGAAAGACAAATATTAGAAAGAGAAAAGAAAAATAAAAGAAAATCATTCCTTTTGGATGTTTTTTTCATAATATTATCGGTACTTAGTAGTGCTTATTTAATCTATAATCTTTTACTTCTAGGTCCAATTGAAAAGTTATTGCGATATATTATTATCGCTTTAATTTGTCTATTTAACTTAGTAATGATTATCAATCTATTTAGAACAAAAAAGAAGAAAAAGAGAATAAAAAAATCAATTAAAAGAGTTTTACTTTTAATATTAATTGCTGCTTTTATCTTTATTGGATATAACATCAATCTAATATCAAGTAAGTTAGGAAGTGCTAATAAGAAATATATTACTAATTCAACTTCACTTGTCACTTTAAAATCTAATAAAGTAAGTGATATTAAAAATATTAAGGATTCTAAAATAGCGATTGGTGATAATACCGAAGATGCTGTCTCATATATTTTACCTTGGGAATTAATTAATGAAAATAATTTATATACGACTAATAATAATGAAATAATTGAATATGAAGATAGCGATTATCAAAGCATGATTAGAGACCTATATGCTAAAAAAGTTGATTATATCTTCTTACCTACTAACTATGTAAGTATTTATAGTGAAATGGAAGAATATGAAGATATTGAAGATGAAACAAAGATTATTGCTACTAAAAAGAAAATGGAAACAAAAGAAGAAGCAGGACTTCTGGGAACAGCTAAAGATATATCAAAACCATTTACAGTTCTTTTATTAGGAGTTGATTCAAAAACTAATGGTATTGCTAATGCGGATTCATTTAATGGTGATGCAATGATTCTTGTTACATTTAACCCGGAAACGCTAACGGCAACAATGTTAAGTATTCCAAGAGATTCATATGTACCTATTGCTTGCTTTACTAATAAAGCTGAAAATAAAATAACACATGCCGCATCCCGTGGTACTAAATGTGCTATTAATACTATTCAAAACTATTTTGGTATTACTATTGACTACTATGTAAAAATTAACTTTGCTGGTTTAGTTGATTTAGTTGATGCTGTCGGTGGCGTTGAAGTTGATGTTCCTTATTCATTTTGTGAACAAAATAGTAAGCGAAAATGGGGAAATAGCACTGTCTATGTTGATGCTGGACTTCAAAAATTAAATGGTGAACAAGCCCTTGCTCTATCAAGAAATAGACATAAACCAAAAGATGGTAGTAAGGTTGGAGTAAAAATGGCACAGTACTGCCCTACTCGTAATTCTGGTACGAGAAACGATTTCGTCAGAGGTCAAAATCAACAAGCTGTCATAAGAGCAATCGTTGATAAAGCTAAAAAGATTGATAGTCTAGATAAAGTTTATGACATTCTCGATGCCTTAGCTAAGAATATGGATACTAATATGTCTCGTGAAACAATTCTTTCTTTCTATAATATTGCCAAAGATATTATGCTTAGTTCAAGAGATAAAGATGGTGAATTAGTTACTATTCAAAAACTATATCTTGCGGGATCTGATCAAAGAATTTATGATGAAAGAACAGGATTAGTTCTATATAACTACATTCCTAATCAAGAAAGTAAGAGTTTGATAACAACAGCCATGAAACAAAACTTAGGATTACAAAAAATAACTCCTGATACATCTTTCTCTTATTCTGTTAAAGAACCATATACACAAAATACAATTGGTCGTTATCCAAAGACCGCAACTAAGACTTATTCATTGATGCCTAACTTTACAAGTTATAGTATTTCTAGCGCAAGATCTTGGGGTGTTCAAAATGGATTTACGGTTAAATTTGTTGATAGTAAAGGTGTTGAACTAACAGGAAGTTTCACAGGAAGCATAATTAAACAAAGTTATCCTGAAAGAAAACGACTTGATTTATGTAGTCCTAAAACAATAACATTAACTGTTAATGTTACTTCAAAACCAACTACTACTCCTACACCAACGACGCCAGAAGAACCAAAAGAAGAAAATCCTGATAATACAACAGGTGATACCGGACAAGGTTCTGGTGGTAGTGAACAAGGTGGCGGTGGAAGTTCATCCGATAGTGGACAATCCGAAAATGTTACACCATAAAAAAGAATTAGTTATTAGCTAATTCTTTTTTCTTTTAAATACTCTTTTTGCTTTATGATATACTCTAACAACAAACTTATTATTAATATGATTAAGTTTCTTTTTAGTTTCATTCAATTCTTTTTTTAACTTTTCATTTTTTTCTAAACAAGCAACATATTTCTTTTCGCCTTTTTCACACTTCATGCGATAATCAATTAAGTCTTCACTTGTTACATCTACTCCTACTTTTTCTATTTCCTTAACTACTCTATCAAAACTATAAACTTCTTCATCATAACCAAACAATTGAGAAATAGTTTTATGCAAATATTTATAAACAGTCATCAAGTATTTTTTACTATGATGATATTTTTTATCTTTTTGTAACATTTTTATTTGTTCAAATACATAATTACTATTCCATTTTTCAATAGGAATAGCTCTTTTAGGATAACCAATATTTCCATAAAAGAAAGGTATTTTATCATTCCATACTAAACAGATAGATGGTATTTCATAAGCATAGGAAACAATAGCCGAATGCATTCTTATAGCAGAAACAACTTCACATTTTGAAAGAGTTTCAATAAATTCTCTTGTTGAATGTGGAAAGACAACTTTTTCTTTAGGAATATTATATTCTTTAACAAATTGACGCAAAGTACTATTGTCTAAGAAACTACCATTAG
>CANQWJ010000082.1 GCA_947627525.1 uncultured Bacilli bacterium | reverse complement strand
TATTTTATTAACATTATTCACAACCTGTTTATAATTCAAAAATAACTTGTTACAAAAAAATTGTGGAAAATGTGGAAAAATTCATTTTTTTCATATACAATATACTTTAAATTTGTGGATAAGTTTGTGGATTTTTTGTTGAAAACTTTTTTTGCATTTTTTCTGTTTATTTTTTAAACAAATTAAGTTACAATATTTTTGAAATTAAATCTTATAAATCCGGGGGGAGTGGTAATATGGATAAGGATATCATTTGGTCTAACATTTTAGATAGAATTAAGAATGAATTAAATGACTTAGCATATAAAACCTGGTTTGAAGGAACATCCCTTTATAGTATTGAAAATGGCGTAGCTAAAATTATTTTATTAACTAGTGCAGCAATAAAACATATAACATTACATTATAAAGATTTATTAAATAAATGTATTTTTGAAGAAACGGGAATTAATTATGAATTAGAATTATTAACAATTGATGATATTCAAGAAGAAGAACCAGTTGTTGAAGAGATCAAACCTGATGAAAATAAAAGAGAAGAATATCATATTAGTAGTAATCTATCAAAGAAATATACTTTTGAAAACTTTGTAGTAGGGAATAGTAATCGTTTTGCACAAGCAGCAGCTTTAGCCGTTGCAGAAGATCCTGGAAAAATATATAATCCTTTATTTATATATGGAAATAGTGGGTTAGGGAAGACTCATTTAATGCATGCGATTGGAAATTATATAGTTGAACATAGTAATAAAAAAGTTTTATACATAACAAGTGAACAATTTGTTACAGACTTTGTATCAATGAATCGGAAAGATGATAGTGGAACTAACTTTGATTATGTTGACTTCTTTAAACAAAAATATCGTAATATTGACGTTTTAATCATTGATGATATTCAATTTTTAGGCGGTGCTACTGAAACACAAAAAGAGTTTTTTCATACATTTAATACTTTATATGATAGTAATAAACAAATAATTATTTCATCAGATTCTTCACCAGACGATTTAAAAAGACTTGAAGATAGGTTAAAAACAAGATTTGGTTGGGGTTTAGCAGTTGATATATTTCCACCTGATTTAGAACTTCGTAAAGCTATATTAAAAAAGAAAATAGTAGGGGAGGACATCAATCAATTAATACCAGAAGATGTTATTGAATATATGGCCTCTATGATAAATGGTGATATTCGTAATCTTGAAGGAGCCTTAACAAGACTTGTTGCATACTCAGCAACTTGGGGCAAAGATATTGATCTCAATTTAGCTCAAGAAGCTTTAACTAGTTATGTTAATAAAGGTATGATTAGTGAAAAGAATGATGTTGCACGAATTCAAAGTATTGTTGCGAAACATTTCCAAATAAGTGTTGATGATTTAAGAAGTAAAAAACGTAGTTCAAATGTAGCTTTTCCAAGACAAATTGCTATGTACTTATGTCGAAAACTTACTGATGAATCATTTCCTAAAATAGGTAGTGAATTTGGGGGTAAAGATCATTCAACAGTTATGCATTCTTGTGATAAGATAGAAAAAGAAATGAAAAAGAATAAAGAATTAGCACGTACGATTGATAACATTGAACAAGAAATCCACTAACAGTAAAAAAATATCCACAAGTTATGAACAATTAAATTTATTAAAAATCATTAAAAAATAAGGAAAAAATAAAGTTATGAACAATATTAACTTTAATAATACAAAAAATATATAATAATAAATAAGAAAGAAGGAATAATTATGAAATTAAAAATTAAGAAAGATTTATTATTAGAAAACTTAAATAAAGTATCTAAAGCGATTTCTACTAAGAATTTAATACCGGTCTTATCAGGAATAAAATTTGAATTAAAACAAGATGGTCTTACTTTAACAGCATCTGATAATGATATAACTATTCAAACATTTATACCTGTTGATAAAGATGATATGACTATTGAAAAAGAAGGTATTATTATAATTCAAGGTAAATATATATTAGATATAGTAAAGAAATTACCAGATGAATTTATTAATATTGAAGTAATAGATGATTTAAAAATATTAATTTACACAGAAAATAGTGAATTTAATTTAAATGGTATTAGTCAAAGTGAATATCCTAAAATTAATTTAGAAGAAAAAGAAGATTTTGTTTCTATTAATAATCGTATTTTTAAAGCAATTGTTAATCAAACAGCTTTTGCTACATCTAATGATGAATCAAGACAAATATTAACAGGAATTAACTTTAAAATAAATGGCAATATTATGGAATGTAATGCAACTGATTCTTATCGTTTAGCAAGAAAAGTTATTACTTTACCAACACCATCTGAAGAAAATTATAATGTTGTTGTTCCTGGAAAAAATGTTATTGAGTTTTCAAGAATCTTAAATGATAATGACAATAATATAGAAATTCATATTTTTAATAATAAGATTCTATTTAAATATGATAATATTATCTTTCAATCTCGTTTAATTAGTGGAAGTTATCCAAATACTAGTAATTTATTCCCAAATGATTGTATTTTAAAAGTTACAGCTAATTTAAATGATTTATATGATGTAATTGATCGTGCTAGTATTTTAACATCTGATCGTGAAAAGAATATAGTAACGCTTGAAACAAATGATAATACTTTAATCATGCGTTCTTCATCAGCCGAAATAGGGCGTGTTGAAGAAAAAATGGCTATCGAAAAAGATAATGATGAAAATATAAAGATTTCATTTAGTGCTAGATATATGATGGAAGCATTACGTTCATTTACAGGAGATAAAGTTGAGCTAAGTTTTGTTGGTGAAATAAAACCAATTATTATTAAAGATAAAGATGATGAAGAATTAACACAATTAGTTCTTCCAATTAGAACATATTAAAATTCGACATAAAAAAATATTTTTCGACAAAATAGGAAATATTTCGACAAAGGGTTATGATATTATTATCATAACTTTTTAATTTGTATTTGTAAGGGGGAATTTTTTATGAATGAATATGAAATTAATGAGTTAACTATGGCTGTAATACCAATTAATTACAATCAGACATTAATAAAAGAGTATGATAATGAATATGTAATTGATAAAACTGCATATGAAATAATGGAAGATAGTTGTGAATATTATGGTAGTAGTTATAAAGGAAGGTTATCAGCTGCTAAAAAGATGCTCAATAGTAGTTATAAAATACCTATAGTTATTGAAGAAAGTGAAAATATTATCTTTTTTCCTACTAAATCTAGTTTATTGAGTGATTGCTGTTGGATAAATTATAATTTTATAAAGAGATATGATAAAAAAGGACAAAATATAAAAATAACCTTTACTAATAATGAAGAAGTAGAGATTGATATGTCAAAATTATCATTAGAAAATCAAATATCGAGGTCATCTATGTTAGAACTTATTTGTCGAAAAAGAAAGATTAATAAGAATTGAAAAAATAAAAAGTTAAAAAAGGGCCTAAAAAACCTTTTTTTATTTAAAAAACGCCCAAATTATGATATAATGTAAATGTATGTATAGGACTAGTAGTAAAGGGTTAAGGTGGAAATATGAGCATTTATGATACTTTAAATTGATTTTAAGAAAAATTAAATTAGTAAATTTTAGAAATTATGCAAATTTAAATATTAACTTTTCGAAAAATATAAATATTATTATAGGAGATAATGCTCAAGGAAAGACAAATTTATTAGAAAGTATATATACCTTAGCTTTAACAAAATCTTATCGTACAACTAATGATGCAAATTTGATAAGAAATAATCAAGAAAAATTTATCGTAGTTGGTGAGATAAAAGATAATAGTGTTTTTAAAAAATTATCAGTAGAATTACATAATAACAATAAAATAGTTAAATTAAACGATAATATTATAAATAAAATATCAGATTATATAGGTAATTTATATGTAATTTTATCTTCTCCTGATGATTTGCAAATAATAAAAGGATCACCTTCAGAACGTCGTAATTTTTTAAATATTGAAATAAGTCAATTATCAAGTAATTATATAAAAAAATATAATGAATTTAATAAGATTTTAAAAATGCGTAATGATTATTTAAAATTATTATTAACTAATAATTTGAGTGATTATAGTTATTTAGATATATTGACTAATAATCTTATTGAACGTGAGTTAGATATATATATTGAAAGAAATAATTTTATTAATAATATAAATGAAAATTTATCTAAAATATATGAAAATATTATGGAGATTAGTAATTTAAAAATATTATATCAACCAAATATAGAAATTAATGATTTTGATAGAGATAAATTAAGAGAAATTTTAAAAGATAAATATAAGAAAAATATAAAGAGAGAAATCTTAATGGGGATGACTTTATATGGACCACATCGTGATGATTTCACTTTTATTATAGAAGAAAATGATATTAAGATATATGGTTCACAAGGTCAACAAAAAATTGCTTTTATTGCTTTGAAATTTGCAGAAATTCCTATATTTGAAGAGAAAACAGGAACTAAACCAGTAATATTATTAGATGATATATTTAGTGAATTAGATAAGAAAAAGAAAAATAGATTAATGAAATATATTAATGATGATTATCAAGTAATTATTACATCAAATGATACTAAGGATATTGGTAAAGAAATATTAATGAATTCGAAAATTATTAAAGTAAAAGATGGAAAAATAATTGAAAAAGGTGGAGATAATAATGGAAGAGAAAGTAGTAGAAAAGAATCTAGAGGATGAAATTGATACAACAGTAGATAGTGATACTGATTATGATTCTTCAGCAATTCAAGTATTAGAGGGATTAGAAGCTGTAAGAAGAAGACCAGGAATGTATATAGGAACGACTGATGTTAAAGGATTACATCATCTTGTTTGGGAAATTGTTGATAACTCAATAGATGAAGCTTTAGCAGGTTTTTGTGATACAATTGAAGTTGTTATTAATAAAGATAATTCAATAACAGTAAAAGATAATGGTCGTGGAATTCCAGTTGATATCCATCCAAAAACTGGTGTATCAACAGTTGAAACAGTTTATACAGTATTGCATGCTGGTGGTAAATTTGGTGGTGGCGGATATAAGGTATCTGGAGGACTTCACGGTGTTGGAGCAAGTGTTGTTAATGCCTTATCTAAATGGGTTGAAGTAACAGTTTATAAACATGGTAAAATTCATAAAATGCGTTTTGAAAATGGGGGACATACAACAGAACCATTACATGTTATTGGTGAATGTTCTGAAGAACGTACAGGTACGACTGTTACTTTTAAACCAGATCCAGATATATTTGATACTGATATTTATGATTATGAAACACTTAAAACAAGAATTCGTGAATTAGCTTTCTTAAATCGTGGCTTATCAATTAATATAAGAGATGACCGTGATATGGAAGATACTACTGGTGAAACATTTATGTATGAAGGTGGTATTAGTGAGTATGTTAGATTTATTAATCAAGGAAAGACGCCAATTCATGAAGATATCATTCATTTAAGTGGTGAAAAAAATGGCGTTTTCTTTGAAGTAGCAATGCAATATAACACTTCATATAATGCTAATATTTATTCTTTTGTTAATAATATCAATACTCATGATGGTGGAACACATGAAGATGGTGTAAAAAGAGCTTTAACGCGTGTTATTAATAACTATGCTAGAAAGAATAATATTTTAAAAGAAAAAGATGAAAATTTAAAGGATGACGATGTTAAGGAAGGTCTTACAATGATTATTTCTTGTAAGCATCCAAATCCGCAATTTGAAGGACAAACAAAGGGACGTTTAGGTAATTCAGAAGTTAAAAATTTAGCAGATAATATATTTGCTGAAGGATTTGAAAGATTTTTATTAGAAAATCCAGAAGAAGCAAGAATTATTATAAATAAAGCTGTTCTTGCAAGAAATGCCCGTATGGCTGCTAAAAAAGCAAGAGAAGCAACTCGTAAAAGTGATTTAGCAACGACTAACTTCTTTGGTAAATTATCAGATTGTAAGAGTAAAGATCCAACCATATCTGAAATATTTATCGTTGAGGGTGATTCTGCTGGTGGATC
>CANQWJ010000081.1 GCA_947627525.1 uncultured Bacilli bacterium | reverse complement strand
GCGCTGCAAAGCGTGCAGTTGCAGACAGCCTTATAGGCTTGGGAGAAAATCTACCAGCTAAGCCGGTAGATTTTTATATAATTTTAATTATTAATATTTAAGTAAAAATATAAATTATAAAAGAAAATTATATATGAACTTTGTTTTTTGTTGTATAATATTTATTGATATATATAATGAGAGAAAGGAAAAAATATGAAAAAGATTAGGATAGTATTTTTATGTTTATTATTTATTGTTTTAATTACAGGATGTGGAGCAAAAGAAAAAGAACAAAAGTTAGTTTGTACTACTACAGAAAAAGATGATGGTGTTAATATTGAAGAGACAATTTCTATGACTTATAAAAATGATAAGTTAAAACATATGACAATGGAAGTTAGTACAACCATTACTGATTCTTCTGTTAAAAAAGCGTGGGAAGAATTTAAGAAAAACATGGATGAAAATAATAAAGAATTTAGTAAAGATGGGGTTAGTTTAAAAATTAAGGTAAATGATCAAAACTATGAATATAGTACAATTTTAGATGTTGACGTTGAAAATGCTAGTGAAGAAGCATTAAAAGAACAAGGACTTGATGACTTAAAAAATGATACGAGCACATTGAAGGATAGTAAAGAAGCTGCCGAAAAAGATGGGGCTGTTTGTGAAATAAAATAAATTTATTGTAAAAATGATGGAGGCAACTTAGGTTGCTTTTATTTATGACTGAAAAAATATCCTAGCATTGATAATATTAATTAAAAAGTAGTATAATATCTTTAAGAATAGGTGATTTGAGTGGATGAAAAAATAGAACTATTTAAAAAGATGATTAAAGAGAGTAAAAATATTGTTTTCTTTGGTGGAGCTGGTGTTTCAACCGAGAGTGGTATACCTGACTTTAGAAGTAAAGATGGTCTATATAATCAACATTATAAGTATCCGCCAGAAGAGATATTAAGTCATACTTTTTTCATGCAAAATACGGAAGAGTTTTATAAATTTTATAAAGATAAATTAAATAGTTTAAATTATGAACCAAATATAACCCATATAAAACTTGCTGAACTTGAAAAGAAAGGCAAAGTAAAAGCCATAGTAACCCAAAACATAGATGGTCTTCATCAAAAAGCAGGTTCGAAAATAGTGTATGAATTACATGGTAGTGTTTTAAGAAATTATTGTATGGAATGTAATAAGTTTTATGATGCTAAATATGTCTTTGAAAGTAAAGGTATTCCTAAATGTAGTTGTGGTGGAACGATAAAACCTGATGTTGTTCTCTATGAAGAAGGACTTGATGAGGAAACAGTAGAAAACGCTATCAAGGCACTTAGAGAAGCCGATATGTTAATTGTCGCAGGTACATCTTTAACTGTATATCCAGCTAGTGGCTTAATTAGATATTTTAATGGTAAACATTTAGTCTTAATTAATCGAAGTAGTACTTCATATGATAGTCTTGCTGATTTGGTTATAAATGATAGTTTAGGAAAAGTTTTTGAACAAGTAGAAATAAAAAAATAAATTTGTGAGGTAAAAATTATGAAAGAAAATAAAGTAGTAAATTTAATATGGATTATATTTGCGGGTATTGGAGGATTATTTTTTATAATTGGAATATTTATTATGATTGGTATCTTTTCTAATTATGCTAACGCGGTTGATACCAAAGGAACAATTACGGAAATAAGATCTTATGGTAGTTCTGATGATAGAAGTCATGATGTATATGTTTCATATGTTGTTGATGGAAAAGAATACGTATCTGAACTAAATACTTATTCATCTACTTATTATGAAGGAAAAGAAATAGAGATATATTATGATAAAAATAATCCTAATAAAATAGGAACTAAATCTATGGATTTAATATTTTTGATTTTTCCTGGAATTGGACTAATTTTTCTCATAATTGGTGGAAGTGGAATTATCATTAATATCAATAAGAAGAAAGCAGAAAAAAGATTAAAGGAAACAGGTCAATTGATATATGCTGATTATAGTGAAACAACTTTAAATGGTGCTTATCAAGTAAATGGTCGTTCTCCTTATAATGTTATTTGTGAATGGAATGATCCAGTTAGTAACCAAAAATATATCTTTAGAAGTAAAAATCTTTGGCTAAATCCTGATAAAATAATTCAAGAAAAGAATATTCGTCAGTTCCCTGTCTATATTGATAGAAACAATATGAAAAAATATGTTGTTGATACTGATATTTTGACAAATAATATCGTTGATTTAAGATAACTTTTTACTTTACCAACTGAAATATTTTAAAAATTCTAACTTACATAAAAATTCAATTTTTGTTATAATAATAATGAATTTTGATCAATGTGTAGCATGTTTTTTGCGTAAGTCCAATTGTCTAGGATTTACGCAATTTTTATTAAGGAGGAATTATGTATAAAGTAAATGATTATGTTGTATATAAGAAAAGTGTCTGTAAGGTAAAAGAAATAAAAAATAATAAATTAAATGGTATTAATTATTATATCTTAGTACCCATTGATGATGATTCTTTAATAATAGATGTACCAGTTGATAATAGAATGGGTTATTTAAGAGATGTCATTAGTAAAAAAGAGACCGAAGAGTTGATAAATTCAATTTCTAGTATTGAACCATTAGATAATATTGATGATAAATACATTGAAAAAACTTATAAAGATTTAATTAGTGGGGATTATAAAGATCTAATTAAAATAATTAAAACGTCATATTTACGAAATGAAATGCGTTCTAAAAATAATCGTCGTCCTAGTGAAAAAGATCTTAATTATTTTAATCAAGCTGAAAAGTATTTATATAATGAATTATCTATTTCTCTTAATATGAGTTTTGATGATACAAAGAATTACATAGTTACAAGAGTTCAAGAATTGATGAAATAGAATAGCCAAAAGTAAGTTGTTAAATAACTTACTTTTTTTGTAACCATTTATCTTTTATAATTGTCTTTATAATGAATCGATTCAAAGGAGGTATCAATTTGAATAATAATATTAACTTTAATATTGAATTAATAATTGATGAATATTCAAACTATGTTTTTAAAATTATTAATAATGTTGTTGGTACTTCTTTACCATATCAAGATAAAGAAGAAATTGCTTCTGATGCTTTTTATTTATTGTGGAAAAATCAAAATAAAATATCTAGTGATATAAAATCATATCTTGGCGTAGTAACAAGAAATTGTTGTTATAGTAGAATGCGTAAAGAAAAAAACTTTGTGGAATTAAAAGAAAATCTTTATTTAGATGAGAAGATAAATATTGATGAAATTCTAACCATAAAACAAAAAATTCAAAAATTAAATGATAAAGAAAAAGAACTTTTTATTTTATATTATGTTGATGGTTATAAAATAAGAGAAATAGCCAAGATGTTAAAAATGAGTATTAGTTCAATAAAGATAAGACTTTATCGTATTAGGAAAAAATTAAAGGAGGAAATATTATGAAAAAAGTTGATACTAATTATATAAAAGAAATGACTAATCAAATGATTGGTTATAATAATTTTAAAATGGAGGAAAATATGAAGAAAAAGAAATTAAAAAATATTACGTTTGTTTTAATGGGTATATTATTTTTAGGAAGTGGAATAGTTACTGTTAATGCTTTAACAGATAATGCGATTGTTGATACTATTAATGATGTCATACCAGTAAGAGTTGTTTCGAAAAAGGAAGAAGAAAAGAATGCTGTTTGTAAAAAGACAGATGATAATCATATTAATTGTACTATTGATTGGAAAGATGTAAAAAGTGGTGAAGAAATAAAACAAAATACTGATGAACTTATTTATTATTTTATAAATAAAGAGATAGATAATGAAAAGGAATTAACATTTACGATTGAAGCTGAATATGAAGAAAGTGAAAAATAGAATAATTTTATATAAACAAGTACTTAGTGCTTGTTTTTTTCATGAGATATTCATTTATAAACTATTGACTTGGAGTTAACTTTAACTTATATAATAAAAATATAAGGTGATGAGATGAAAAAGAAAATAATAATTATAATGTTAATTGTCATAGTAGTGGGAATTGGTATTTTTATAGCAATAAATTATAAGAACAAGAAAGAAGGAAAAAATGATATGGATGATAAGATAATTGAAAAATTACAAGCTGAAGACAATGTTAGAAAGTTTGATTTTGAGAGTAAGAGTGTAAAATTGAATAGTGGTTATGTCATGCCAATAAATGGGCTTGGTACTTATAGTTTAAAGGGAGATACTTGTTATGATGCTGTTACAAGTGCCCTAAAATCAGGCGTAAGATTAATTGATACAGCTTATATGTATGGTAATGAAGAAGAAATAGGTAAAGCTATTAGAGATTCAGGAATATCAAGAGATGAGATATTTGTTATTACGAAAATTTATCCTAGTCAATTTGATAAACCAGAAGAAGCAATTGATATGGCTTTGGAAAAGTTAGATATTGACTATATTGATATGATGTTACTTCATCATCCAGGAACGAATGACGTTAAAGCCTATAAAGCTATGGAAAAATATGTTGCAAGTGGCAAGATTCATTCATTGGGGCTATCCAATTGGTATGTTGAAGAACTAGAGGATTTTCTTCCACAAGTAAATATTGTTCCAGCACTTGTTCAAAATGAGATTCATCCATATTATCAAGAAAATGATGTCATACCATATATTCAAAATTTAGGAATAGTTGTTCAAGGATGGTATCCTTTTGGTGGTAGAGGTCATACTAGTGAACTATTAAATAATGAGACTATTATGGCAATTGCTGAAAATCATAATGTAACAAGCGCCCAAGTAATTTTACGTTGGAACTTACAAAAGGGCGTAGTAGTCATTCCGGGTTCTTCTAATCCCGATCATATTAAAGAAAATACCGAAATATATCATTTTTCATTAACGGAAGATGAAATGGAAAAAATAAATTCTTTGGATAGAAATGAGAAACATGATTGGTATTAAAGACATATATTAGTATCTTGTAAGAGATACTTTTTTTTGTCGAAAAATATGATAAAATATATATTGAAAACCAATAGATGTGAAAGAAGGAAGTTTTATGTTGAATGCTACTAAAAGAGCCATTATTGTTGCTTTGGGAGTTGTTTTACAATTTGGCTTTGCGATTATGATAAGATTATTCTTTTATAATTATTTAGGAATAATTACTTTGTTTTATGGAGTTATAAGTGTTTTAATCGTTTTATTACTTTTAAAAGATAGTACGCGCTTATCCAATGATTTACCTTGGATGATAATGATATTAGTATTTCCTATCTTTGGTACAATTTTATTAATTACTTTAGGAAGAGATTATTCTAAGAGTAAATTACTTAAAAATATTTTTAAATATGAAAAAGAATATGACACTTTTTTAGTTCAAGATAAAAAGATAAAAGAGGAAGTTACGAAAAAAGATTTGGATAATATTAAATATTTGATGAATAGAACTAATTATTGTGTAAGTACTAATAATGAAGTTACTTATTATGATTTTGGTGAAAAGTTTTATCCGGAACTATTAAAAGAATTGAAGAAAGCTAAAAAGTTTATTTTTATGGAATATTTCATCATTAAAGAAGGAATTATGTGGAATGGTATTTTAGACATCTTAAAAGAGAAGGCAGCAAGTGGTGTTGATGTAAGAATCATGTATGATGATATGGGAAGTATTGCGATGCTTTCTACTGGTTTTTCCAAAGAGTTAGAAAAGTTTGGTATTAAGTGCATTCCTTTTAATAAATTGAGTCCTTTTAGAGGTATTTTTATGAATAATCGTGATCATCGTAAAATGACTATTATTGATGGAAAGGTTGCTTTCTCTGGTGGTGTTAATTTAAGTGATGAATATATAAATATTAATAGTAAGTATGGTATATGGAAAGATAATGGTATTAAAATTGAAGGAGATGCCATTTGGAATTTAACAGTTATGTTTTTAACTTTGTGGAATGCTAATAGACAAGAAGATAAAGATATTACTAAATTTAAATATGATTTTGAAAATAAAAACAAGAATAATGGTTATGTCGTTTCTTATGGTGTAGCGCCACTTCATCGCGATTTAATTGGGGAAGACGTCTATATCAATATGATTAATAGTG
>CANQWJ010000080.1 GCA_947627525.1 uncultured Bacilli bacterium | reverse complement strand
CCCATCATCGTTGCGACAAAACTAGAACCGACGGATCCACGAGATCCAACCAAATAACCATCATCATTAGAGTGTTTAACTAATTTTTGAGCAATCAAATAAATAACATCAAATCCTCCACCAATAACTCCACCAAGGCGCTTTTTCAATTCTTTTTCGACGAGTTCATCAGTAACTTTTATGTCTTGGGCTTTTAAGAATGATTTCGTTATATCTTCACGTACTAATTTCTTAACTTCATCAAATCCTAACCTAATCGTCGCATTTAACTTTTGATACAATGTGTCTTCTAACTCTTCCATTGACTTATCAGGATTTTCTTCTTTCATTTTATTTTGTAAACTATTTAAAACACAGTCCCCATATAACTCTTTAGAAATACGTTCTTCAATATGATGTGGAAGTGGTGAACCATAAATACTCTCAGCTTTTTCATAGACCATATCCGTAACCGTCTTTTGTGAATCAGGAATAACTGGTGAATATGGAACATCAGGATAATCAATAACTTCTATTTCATCAGCCATATCAAGAATTTTTTGAGGATTATCGATTACTATTTCTTCACGAAGTTTTTCATCAAGGAAAGAAAATTCTTCAATCATTTCATCGGTCGTTCTAAAGAACTGATTAGGGATGTGAGATTCTTCTTCATCTTTATTCTCTTCTAAATCATACTTTAAAACATAGACTTCTTGCCCTATAGCTTCTTGATATTTACTTCTTATAAAGCCGCGTGCTTCAAGTTTACGAAGGGAGGCAAAAACAGCATCTTTTTTCTCATCCCCCGTCTTACTCTTACGGAAAATTTCCTCGCTCTTTTCGGGTTGGTATAAATCTAGAATATTATTACGCGTCAAAGGGATATTTTTAAATTCTTCCAAAGATAAAATTATTTTTAAGACTTTTTCTTCAACATCGTTTAAAGCGTCTCCATACTCACTTACACTTATCTGTTTTAAATTCTCTAAGATTTCTTCGTTAGTAGCATTTCTTTTTCTACTGCTCAAATATCGAGCAAGCGGATGACGTCCTTTAGCTGGTGAATTTTGATTAACAATTATTTCACGGTAAATGCGGTCTTCTCTATTAATATTATGAACATCACCTGTCGCAACAACAATTTTACCAATTTTTTTAGCGCAATCAATAATCTTTTTAATTACAGCTTTAATCTCATCAACACTAGAAATATCACGTCCACGAAGTAAGTGATAATAATTTTCTGGTGGTTGAACTTCAACGTAATCATACCATTTCATGGCTTCCATCAAGTCTTCATCAGAACGCGTCAAAGCAACATTAAAAATTTCACCATTTAAGCAACCCGATCCAACTAGTAGTCCTTCACGATTTTCGTCAACAATTCGACGCGGAATTCGCGCACCCTTTACTAAGAAGCCCGTATTGGCATAACTAATGATTTTAAAAAGATTTTTTAAACCTGTTTTATTGACTGTCAAAATATTAATATGCATGGCGTTTCCTTGTTCATTAATCACTTTTTCAGCAACCGTCTTTTGAGGAATATTTTCATAAATAGTCTCTTCACTATTTAACTCTAAATGGGCTTGATTAGCTAGATATTCAACACTAGCTAACTCTTTTAAATTCTTTAATTCTTTTAATTGACCAAGCATTTTGACAAACATCTCAGCGGTCTTTTCGGCATCGTAGTCGGCACGGTGGTGACTTCTCACTTTATTGATAACTAAAGTTATTTCTTTTTCTTCTTCATCTTGAACATATTTTATTTCAATGTAATTTTTTCCTGGTTTAATTGGTGTCTTACGACTACCAAAACCGGTTATTGAAGAAATACTATCATCGATATATTGAACTTCTATTTCGACTTCACTTTCTTCTTCAAATTCAACTTGATATACTTTACCTTCTTCTTTGTTGTAAGCATTTTTACCATCAACTTTAATATATTCTATACCACTATAATCATTAGTAAAGGTATCATTTTCTTCAACGACAGTCTCATTATTCTCATCATCTTCTTGGTCTTCTTCATCCATTTCAATTTTATAGAATTTAGTCAAAGCTGATAAACTATGTCTTTTTAAATCTTTATTGATGATGCGAGAAAGCATCATTGTATCAACAATAGGATTAGTTAATTTACCTAAATCATATTTATAATAAGCCATATCAAGCATTGATTTATCGAAGCGAGCGTTATGAGCAACAAGAATACCATCACCAATGAAGTCTTTGAAACGGCGAACAACATTCTCTTCATTATCAGCATCACGAACTTTATAATCACTAATACCCGTCAAATTAGTAATAGCGGCATCAATGTGACGACCGGGATTAATTAATTCATCAAAACGTTCTTCTTGAACAATACCATTTTTTATTTTAACGGCACCAATTTCGATCATTGAGTCACCAATACCAGCATTAAATCCTGTTGTCTCGGTATCGAATACAACAAATGTCGCATTGTCTAAATCTAAATCAGTGGCATTATAAACAACATTTAAATAGTTTTCACTCATCTCTAATTCAACACCATATAAAGCCTTAAAATTAGGATTGTTCTTTTTCTCTTCTTCAAGTTGTTGAAGTTTTTCTTTAGCTTCTTTTAATTGTTGTTCTTTTTCTTCATTACTACCAATGTTCTTTATTTCATCTTCTAAATCTTTAACTAATTTCTTTGCTTCTTTTAAAGGAGCATTTAAACTCTTATTATATTTTGTCACTTCACTAAAAACATGGGGGAAAGCTTGACAACAATCGTGATCCGTTATCGCAATTCCTGGATGATGCCATTTCATTGCCTGTTTTACTAGTTGTACTTCATCACATACACCATCCATGTCACTCATCATCGTATGGGCATGTAGTTCAACTCTTTTTCTTGGATAAGTGTCAGTTCTTTCTTCAGAACTCTTTTCTACTTTATTTATATCACGAATATTAAAAACGAGTTCCCCACCAGCATATTTATCAATTTTAACACTACCACGAAGACGAACCCAACTTCCCGGTTTAGTTTTCTTTAAAATATCTTTATGTTCATCTTCATCACGTGTAAATACTTTACAACTGATACTATCAGTATAATCCGTAACCTTTAAAGTAATAATCTTAAAAGCTTTACTTGCCGGTTCAAAAACATCACTACCAAAAACATACCCTTCAATAGTTACATTTTCTTCTTCTTTATCAATTAATTTGATAAAAGTTACATCATCATAAATGACACGACCTTTAATAGTACTTTCACTAATATCTTTCTTCTCTTGTTTCTTTTTTTCTTTTTCTTCTTTTTTCTTTAAAAGAGCTTCTTCTTGCTTTTTAATAAGTTCCTGTTCTTTTTCTTTCATCTTTTCAATATCGACATCTAAGTTTTTCTTTATTCTATCTTGAACATCATTACGTTTTTCTTCATTTAAAATAGTCTTAATATTAGGATTATAACCAAACATTGCCATTATTTTGTTTAAGTCATCAATAAAAAGATTAACTTGACGCTCTTCAGCACGATTTATAACTTCAACATAATACTTCTCATTTTCATTTATAATGCGATCACTAAAAATATCGATAACGGGATTCTTCTCTCTAATTATCGAAATAGTCTTATTAAAATAATCTTTAAAATAGGCATTATTTACTTCTTCAACAAGAAGATATATGTGTACTTCTTTTCCACCAAAAAAATTTTTTAAAGAGCTAGAAAGCATTTCATATAATGGTAAAGATATATTGCTTTTATTCTTTAAAAATAAATTTATCTTATCAATATCATCATAGACAACTACTTTATCAATAGTTGCATTTTCTAACTCATTAAAAAATTGTGAATCTATATTTAATTTTTCTAAAAGTACTTTAATTTCGTTTTTCATTATAGACCCCCTACTACTATTTTTTTAGTGAATATCTAAATTACTAAGTTTTAAAATATATTTTTGATTATCACAACAAAAATCGATAAAACCATGCAAATCGACATTGCGAAGTTCTTTTTCAACAGGATATTTATCAATATCAAAAGGAATTTTATCACGCATCATATAACTTACTAACTCTTCGCGATCAGCCCCTAAATACATGAGAAAGTATGGATATAATTGTCTTTTTAAAACTTTAAGATTCTTAAATCCTTCTTGAAATTTACTAGTCTCTGTAAGTCTAGTTTGAAGTTCGTTAGTAATTGATAAATCAATTATGGCAGAAACTATTTCACGATTTTCTTTTTGATGATCCCCTATTTCGTATTTTACTAGTGTATAAATAATGCGCATAAGGGTCGTCATTTCGTTTTCTAAATCGTCACTTTTACCCCAAGCAATATTCTTTTTAGGATTAGTACGCATGTATTCAATTGTATCTAATTTAGGGTGTAAGACAAGAATGTGATAAGTATCTTTTATTTCAAAGCGAAGAATCTCTTTCAAATCTTCTTTGATTTTTTTACTATTAGTATCCCAAATACGCATTAAAAATTGACGATGACGTTCGGTTTCTTTTTTTATTTCTTGGAAAATATCACTTTCAAAAACAATGTTGTAAATAGTATCATCATCAGGAATAAAATCATCACTATATTTAAGAATCTCAATATTTTCTTTTTCTAACTTCATATATTGTTTTCCATAGTTTTGATAAAGTTTAACTTTTAATTGTTGTTCTTCTTCACAAAATGATGGTTTAAATAACAAATACCACGCCAATAAATAGTCATTTGTTTCAAACTCAATATTCATACTTTCACCTTCTACATCTTAATATAAGTATAGCACGACACCTCTTTCTTTGAAAATAAAAAAGAGAAAAAATTCTCTTAAAAAATATGATTATTCATATAGTATTCTCACTTTGTCCGCAACCAACTGATATTGGTCAAGGCGTCTTTCAATACGACCTCTAATGAGAAGAATAGCACCACGCTTTATTTTATATTTTTCGTATATCAAAGGAAAGAAAGTAACATCAAGATTACCACTTTCATCACTACCACTGATAAAAGCCATTTTTTCACCTTTTTTAGTCGTAATCTCTTTTATGCGATCAACTAAAATAATGACATCAATCGTCTTATTAAAGTGTTTTTCAATATCATTTAAATTAATTACTTTAAACTTACTTTTGTAATTAGTTGTTGGATAATCACTCAAATAAAAACCAAATAATTCTTTTTCTTGTTCCATTAGAATTTCTTTCGAGTACTCTTCCTTCACTTCTATTTCTGGTTTCAATATTAATGACTCATCTAAATCTTGGGCTAAAGAAGCATAATTTATTAAATTATCCAAATTTTCGTTGAGAGTACGAATATTATAACCAAAATCACTAAAACAAGAAGAATCAATTAAAGCTTCTAAAACTTTTTTATTGACGTTTTTAGATACTACTTTACTAAAGCAATCATAAATATCTTTATATTCATCACGTCTTTCTAAAATATCATTACAAGTTACAACACCAACATTTTTAATATTGGAAAGCGGAAAACGAATTCCTTCTTTTTCAACTGTATAGTAAGATGTACTTCGCTTTATATTAGGTGGAAGTATTTTAATATTTAATCTTCTTGCTTCATCGATATATTCTTTTGTCTTTGTCTCACTACCAATGACGGAAGATAAAAGATTACTGAAAAAATATTTAGGATATTTAGCTTTTAAATAAGCCATGCGATAAGCAATGATGGAATAAGCAACAGAGTGTGATTTATTAAAACCATAATTAGCAAAGTTTAAAATTAAATCATATATCTTTTTACTAGTTTCTAAATCGTGACCATTTTTAACACAGCCAGCGATAAACTTTTCTTCTTCTTCTTGAAGTAAATCTTTTTTCTTTTTACTCATGGCACGTCTTAAAATATCCGCTTCACCAAAAGAAAATCCCGCTAAAACATTCGCAATCTGCATAATTTGTTCTTGATAGATGATAATGCCATAAGTACTAGATAAGATTGGTTTTAAGGCTTCATCTAAATAAGTTATCTCTTCTTGACCATATTTTCTTCTTATGTAAGAGTCAATGTTAACCGCAGGTCCTGGACGAAAGAGCGCAATCGCCGCAATAATATCATCTAAATTACTAGGTTTTAACTTTCTTAAAAAGTTACGCATACCACTAGA
>CANQWJ010000079.1 GCA_947627525.1 uncultured Bacilli bacterium | reverse complement strand
CTGATTAAGAGTCAGTTGCTCTACCAACTGAGCTAAGGAGACATAATAGAACTATAAACAATTATAACATAGTTTTCCTAAATTTCAAGATGAAAATAAAAAAAGATGCAAAAAGCATCTATTCACAATGTCCTTCTCCGACTTCTTCACCTTCGACATATTCTTGACCAGCAATACCACAAGACGTTTTTGTGATACTATCTTTCAAATATCCGCCAAAAGTATTAATAATTCCGATTATAATAACTGATATTAATGCAATAATTAAAACGTATTCAACTAATGCTTGACCTCTCTCATCTCTCACTCAAATCACCTTACCCTTTTGATAATTTAATTTTATACTCAATAATAACTTTTGTCAATATACTTAGTTTTTATAAAAGAAAAAAAGCCTTTTATTTGGCCTCATTATTTTCTACTTTTTCATTAAGAGAATCACAGAACAAATCATAATCAACTGTTGAATAACGAACTGTAATCGTTTTAACAGCAAATTTCTTAGTAACATCGATTCCTAAAATGAAATATTTTCCTTCTTCATTATAATAATATGGTTCCGTACTATTTCCGCAATAATAAACATCAAATGGACCAGTCTCTAAATAGTTTTCAAAGAATCTACGCGTATATTGAGACTTACGTAGTGTTTTAAACACAATCTTTTCATCATCAACACCAACATAATAAGTAAATCTTGGTAAATCAATACTTATCTTACTAGAACCCATTTCTTTTGTATAATTCGTTTTTAGGAAAGTTTTATTGCAAGCGACAAAAAATAAAGCAACTAAAACAATACAAACGATAATTACTTCAACTAAAGTATTTCTTCTTTTATATCCTTCAACTTTTTTATTGCGTCTTTTTCTTTTTTTTGGTTTAGCTTCTACTTCTTCCGTTTTGCTCTCTTCTTTTATTTCCTCATGAGCTTTTTTATGTAATTCCTTTTTATTGGCCTTTTTTGTTTCTTTTACTTCTTTTTTATCCATTAGTCAATCCCTCTTTCCTACTATAAACAATTATAATACAAATAGATATATAATTCAAGATTCTATTTTTTATCACTTAAAACTGTCTTATATAAGTCTTGAGCTTCTTTTAGATCTTCTTCTTTTATTATTTCTTTTGGTTTATTTCCCAATTCAGCCTCATCATTTTCACCCAATTCTAAATCTTCAACCTTTTGCCAATACTTTAACCATTCTTTATCCATATAAACAAATCCCTTCACCATCAAAATACCATATGTAAACAAAATAGTAAAGCAATATGTAAACATGCAATGTAAATATATGTAAAAAGTTCTCTACTTTATTAATAGAGAACAAGTAATTTTCGTCGTATCAACTAATTTTTTAAAATTAATACCATCTTCTTTTTCACCAACAATTGAACCATAATGAACAGGAACAACTATTTTGGGATTAAGTTCTTTAACTAGTTCAAAAGCTTCTTTATAATCCATTGTAAAAGTGCCACCGATTGGTATAAAAGCAACATCACAATTAATATTTCTAATTTCGGGGATGTTATCAGTATCACCAGAAATATAGTACAAAACATTATTTAAATTTAACACATAACCAACATAGTTCTTTTCTTTGGGATGAAACTTCTTGTTAATATTATAAGCAGGCACTGTCATAAAAGGAATACCCAATACTTCATAATTACCAAAAGCAACTAATTTGACATTTTTAAAAGAACTAACTAATTCTTCCATACACTTAGGTACAACAACGATGGTATCATCTTTAATAACTTTCGAAATATCTTCTTTTGAGAAGTGATCATAATGATCATGCGTAATAAAAATGATATCTGCATCATTATAATTTTCTTTTATTTGAAAAGGATCAACATATATTTTTTTATTGATGTCAAACTTAATACTATTTTGTCCAAAAACAATTACTTTATCTAACATATTATCACCATTATCATTATACCTTAAAAAATAAAAAAAGATAAGTTTTGTTTATATTACTTAATCTTTTCTAATTCTAATAGTTTTTTCTTTTTATCAAGACCACCAGCATAACCAACTAAAGTTCCATTACTACCAATAACGCGATGACAAGGAATGATAATCGATATCGGATTACGACTAACAGCTCCACCCACAGCTTGACTTGACATTCTCTTATTTGTTTGTTCTTCTATTTTTTTAGTTATTTCTTTATATGTTGTCACTTTACCATAAGGTATTTCTAAAAGGAGATGCCAAACCCTTTTTTGAAAAGGCGTACCTCTTGGATTTAGTAATAAATCTTTAGGATTTGGTCTTTTACAATTAAAGTAATCATCTAACCATTTCTTTGTCTTACTGATAACATCAATATTTTTTCTTACTAAATTTCCCTTTATATTATTCATAAAATACTTTTGTCCCTCTATGAAAAGACCAATTATACTTACGCCATCACTAACAATTCTTAAATTGCCAACTATTGATTGGTAATCATCATAATAAATCATAATTTTCCTCAAAAAAATGGATTAAGCAAAATTCTCATCCATTCTTTTAGTTTTTATATTTGATTTAAATTGACCTTTTAATTGGTGACGAGTAATATGTCCTTCACCATTTTTGACAACATCAATTAAGTTAGCAATATTAGATCGTAAATTAGTAACTAGCTTCTTTCCCATCTTATCATGATTATAAGCGTTCATAACAAGACGTAGATGTCTAGAATAATAATATAGTAACTCATCATCAAGGGCTAAAATATTTTCTTTCCATACTTCCAAAGCATCTTCAATCAAATCACGCATAACACCTTTTTTGTCAGCATTTAAAGTATACTCAAGAATATCATTAATAGTTAAGAAATACTCACCATCAATTAATTTTGGCTTAATTCCTTTACGAAGGGCTTCTTTATATTCGGGAAGACGTAATTTAATATTGAAATCAGTTGTATCAGCAAATCTCTCATCAGCAAGCATCATTTTTAAGAACAATTTATCTTTACTTCTAAATAATAATTTTCTTGCTTTTTCAACTTCACTCTTAACTTCTTCTAATGAACTAGTTCTTGTTCTAATTGGTACTTTGTCACCAAGTAAAATAGGTAAATATTCTCTCTTATCGCTGTCAACAATAAATGATACAGCAAACTCTCCTTCAAAGCCATCATTATAATTTTCAATATAACTTTCATTTCTCTTTATAAAACTGTTAATTCGCTCTTGGAATTCTGGACTTTGACGCATTTCTTCAACACTATCAAACATTCTTGTGCAATTGTCGACAGAACGAAGTGAACCATTAACTAAGATAAGTTCATCGGCATCACTATTGGACCTTTTATCAAGTGTATAACTAAGAATTGCCTTACCCATATAAATTCCTCCAAACTCTTAACATAATTCTTAATTTCGTTAAGAGTATATAATATCAAATAAACATATTATTGTCAATATTTTTATAAAATTTTAATATTTGTAATAAAACAAGTGTTTGACATAAACAATTGTTTGTGATATGATGAAGACAAAAAGAAGGAGGTATTTATGGAAAAACTTACAAAAAGACAAGAAGATATTTTAAAAACACTAAAAAAATTTATGGCAAAACACGGATATCCACCTACAGTGCGTGAAATTGGTGCTCTTCTCAATTTGAGTTCTCCAGCAACGACGCATTTCCATTTAAATAAGTTGGAAGAGAAAGGATATATTAAAAAGAATGAAGCTAAAAATCGTGCTTTAGAATTATTGGTACCCAATGAATATGCAGAAAAAGAAGAAAACATCGTTGAAGTTCCTCTACTTGGTAAAGTAACCGCTGGTAATCCGATTGAGGCAATTGAAGTTCCTAATGAATATTTTGCGCTACCTGCTACAATGATCAATGGTAAAAAAGAAGTCTTTACCCTTCGCGTTAATGGCGAGTCAATGATTAACGTTGGTATTTATGATGGAGATATCATCATTGTCGAAAGAAAAAATACAGCATCTAATGGTGAAAAAGTTGTCGCAATGACAGAAAACAATGAAGTAACTGTTAAAACCTATTATAAAGAAAATGGTCATTTCCGTCTTCAACCTGAAAATGATACAATGGGACCTATTATTTTAGATCGTGTCAATATCTTAGGAAAAGTTATTGGTTTATATCGTAAATTTTAATAATAATTAAATATTAAAAAAAATTAAAAGAGATGAGGCAACTCATCTCTTTTTAACAATACCGTCCAAAAGAGGGACATTAACGATAAAACCCGCCCTATATCAGCAGGTGGGTGTCCATACTCAACCTTTAGGATCCCAAAATTAATTGGTCTTCAACACCGGTTGATGATCCGAACTCCCGTATCGTCATTTAGTCGGTTTTAATAGAAAACATCCATTCTTCTAGACAATTATATTGTAGCATACTATCTTAACTATTCCAAGTACTTTATAACAACTTGACACTTGGTTGATACTACTTATTATTTATATCATCAATTATTTTTTCTATTTTATTACCATATTCTACTGATTCATCAAAGATGAAACGAAGTTCTGGTGTATGACGAACATCTACTCTTTTACTTATCTCGCCTCTTATAAATGATTTAGACTTTTCAAGAGCTTTAATTGTTTCTTCTTTTTTACTACTATCTAATACCGTAAAGTAAACTTTAGCGAAACTCAAATCATTAGTTATTTCACATCCCGTAATTGTAACTAATTTGACGTTTTCATCTTTTACTTCACGAGCAAGTATTTCACTAATAACTTTGGCAAATGTACTACCTAATCGTTCTAACTTAACACTCATGTTTCCACCTCTATTTCAAAAATGAGATTAATTATCGCTTAATCTCATTTAGTTCATATGCTTCAATAATATCTTGTTCTTTGATATCTTGATAGTTTTCAAGGGTAATCCCACAGTCCATATCCTTCTTAACTTCTTTGACTTGATCTTTTTCATGTTGCACAGATTTAATCTTTCCCGTATATAGAACAATTCCATCACGGATAAGACGCGCATTACTTCCATTTCTTATAACACCATCAGTGACATGGGAACCAGCAATATTACCAACTTTAGAGAATTTGAAAATTTGTCTTATTTCGGCATGACCGATAACAACTTCTTCATAAATTGGTTCAAGCATTCCCTTCATTGATGCTTCAATATCTTCAATCATCTTATAAATGATATCATATAGTCTTACATCGACATTGTATTCTTTGGCAAAGTCCATTGTTTTAGCATTTGGTCGAACGTTGAAACCGATGATTATAGCGTTACTAGCATTTGCCAAAACGATATCACTTTCCGTAATTGTTCCAACACCACCCAAAATGACATTGACTTTAACACCTTCAACATCTATTTTATTTAGACTTTGTTTAATCGCTTCAAGAGAACCATTAACATCGGTTTTTAAAACGACATTAATTTCTTTAACACCTGATTGGATAGCGCCAAATAAGTCTTCAAGCGTCATTCCACTACGATTAGTATCTTTTTCACGAGCACGATTCTTTCTTTGTTCAGCAATGGCTTTAGCTTGTTTTTCGGTTTCAAAGGACATGAACTTATCGCCTGCGGAAGGCACTTCACTCAATCCAGTAATTTCAACTGGTGTTGAAGGAAGTGCTTCAACGACATCTTGACCTTTATCATTTTTTAAAGTTCTTATCTTACCAAAAGATGTTCCAACGACAACTGGGTCTCCTAAACGCAAAGTTCCATTTTGAACAAGAACCGTTGCGACTGTTCCAACTTTTTTATCAAGGCGTGATTCAATTACTGTTCCCATTGCATATCTTGAAGGATTAGCTTTTAATTCAGCCATTTCACTAACTAAGATAATATTTTCTAATAATTCTTTAATTCCTTCATGTGTTTTAGCTGAAATTTTATTAGTGACAATATCGCCACCCCATTCTTCAGGAGTTAAACCATATTCTGTTAATTCGGTCATAATCTTTTCGACATTAGCATCTGGTTTATCAATTTTATTAATAGCAACAATAATTGGTACTTTAGCAGCACGAGCGTGATCAATAGCTTCTTTGGTTTGTGGCATTACCCCATCGTCTGCTGCGACAATGATGACAACGATATCGGTAACACTAGCACCTCTTGCACGCATCTCGGTAAATGCTTAATGTCCTGGCGTATCAATAA
>CANQWJ010000078.1 GCA_947627525.1 uncultured Bacilli bacterium | reverse complement strand
AGAGAACAAACATGACAATTAAAGTACCATAAACGTATCTTCTAAGTGTACCATTTAACTCATCAATAACACCATCAGTTTCATCGCGGTATTTAGCAGGTATTAATTTTGATAAATGTTTACGAACATCATCAAAGTCTAATAACATATAGAAACCAATTAAAAGACCCATTACAATATTTAGTCCGCCACTTAAAACAGATTTAACAAGTGATATTATAGTTGATGGTAAATCAACAGTTATTGAATTTAACAAATTATTAATTACCTCATAGACATTCTCACGTAACACATCAACATCAGCATTATAAGTGTGTGCAATATTACTAATTAATGATTCTAATTGATCACCAAAACTCTTTATCGTCTGTGGCGCAGCCGCAATAATTTCATTAATTTGTTTTATGAGTGATGGCATCAATAAATTACCAATCAAAACGAAAATGGCTATTAAAAGAACATAGACAAACGTTACCCCTATTCCTCTTTTAACTCCTTTTTTTTGAAAGAAAGTCACAATCGGATCAAAGAGCCACGCTATAATGACACCAATAAAGAATGGCGAAAGAATAGCAAATATATCACCTAAAATATGCATTATCTTCCATTCTTTACCTATATATGTAATTAAAACAATTAAAGCAACAATACTAACTCCAAAAATTAATTTTAGAAAATTCCTTCCTACTTTTATCAACTCATTTAATTTCTCATAGTCGAGCTCATTCGACATACGTTTTTTATTAAACATATCATCACTCCATCCTAAATTAATGATATCATATATTATATGCCTCCAAATTATAAATGTTCTAATCTTTACTAAAACTTGACAAAAAAATCAAGAGATTAACTCTTGATTTTCTTATTACATCATATTTTCACTCATTTGACTAACTTTATTGGCCATCTTATCAACATATTTTTTCATATCTTTCATATAGTCAGGATTATATTTTTTATATAACATAAATCCACCATATCCTGCTGCGCCAAGCATCATTAGCCACATCATTTTATTCATAATAAAATCCTTCTTTCCAAAAATATGATTGGTATATATACCATTACTATTATGGAAATTAATTTGATTTTTATACAGCGTTATACATTTTTTTTAGACGGACACTTTCACTACGACCATAAGAAGAAGTAATGTATTGGTTATCTTCTGTCAAATTAAAGTAAATACTATCATCTTCAACTTTCATTTCAACATCATTAGTTGAGTCTTCTAAAGTTAAAGAATAGAGATTAATTTTATTATCAACGATACGATATTTACCATAATAATATGCTTTATTATGACAATCACCAACATAAAAGATAGCACTATAATCACTTGTTAAAACAAGATTCATGTCATTCCCACACTCTTTATCTTCTTCATAATTATAAATACCAATATATTCATAATTATCTAGTTCTTCATTTTTAGAAATTTCCTTTTTAACAGGTTCTTTTTCATCACATTTAGGAGTATTTAAACTATTTCTCACAAAAAGAATAATCATTATTAATATGACTAAAACTAATAATAATATAATTATTGTTAAAAAATTAATTTTCTTTTTTAACTTGTTCATCTCTTTCCTCCACTACTTTAATCATGCGTTCTTTAATAGTCGTTCTTCTAATATCTGAATCATTATTTTGCGATGCTTTTCTTAAATATATTAAGTCACCAATCATATATAATTCTTTTTTAGCTCTTGTTATACCAGTATAATAAAGTTTACGATATAACATTTTATTGTATTCTCTAGTAACGGGTAAGACAACGGTCTTAAATTCACTTCCTTGGGCCTTATGAATACTTATGGCATAACCCAATTGAAACTTATTAAAATTAGCTGGTGTAAAACGTACTTCATTATCATCAAAATCAACAACAATTTCTTTTTTATCAATTTTTTTAATGATACCAAGATCGCCATTAAAGATGTTCTCTTCGGGCATATTCGTAAGTTGTAAGACTTTATCATTTTCACGATATAGGACATCTCCTACTTTAATTTCTTTCTTCAAAGGTGATTTAGGATTAAATATTTCTTGGGCTGCCCGATTAATATTATCAATACCATTTAAAGTTTTATACATGGGAACTAAAATTTGAAAATCTTTGTAATCTATATTTTTATAACTGTGACAAATTCTTTTAACTTGTTCCAATATATCAATACTATCAGCTTCTTTAAAAAATAAGTCACTACCCTTATTGAAGATTTTTTCATCAACATTTCCACCATTGATATCATAAGCAAGATTAATAATATTCGAATCACTACTTTGACGATATAAATAATTTAATTTAATGACATCTAAAACATCACTTTCAATTAAATCTTTTAAGACTTGTCCTGGACCAACACTTGGAAGTTGATTATAATCACCAACAATAATTATTTTTGTATCACTGCGAAGTCCCCTAAAAAGAGAAGCCAATAAATTGACATCAACCATACTACCTTCATCAATGATGACAAATTCAACATCACTCTTGTTGTATTCATTTATTTGAAAATGATCTAATTCTTTATTCCATTTCAAAAAGCGATGAATGGTATAAGCTGGTAAATTAGTCGTCTCCGATAAACGCTTTGAAGCTCGACCCGTTGGTGCTAGTAAAGCAATTTTTTCAGTTAATTTATCATATCCTAGTCCGGTAATATCTTGATATAAATCGACAATGGCTTTAACGATAGTCGTCTTTCCCGTTCCAGGACCACCCGTAATTATTAAGAAATGATTTTCTTGAGACTTTCTAATAGCTAATAATTGTTCATCATTATACTTTATGTCTTGGGATTCTTCTAACTCATGAATCATCGTATCAAGATTCTTTATTTTTTGTCTATTTAATCCTGATAAATAATGAATCCTATTAACAATTAACATTTCATCTTCATACATTTCTTTTAAAAAGTAACGCGTATCTTCTTTAATCACTTTTAAATCAAGTACTAAACTATTGAGTGAAGAAGAATATTTATCTTCACCAATAAAACAATTTAAACAACGATTGACAAAATTATAGATCTCATCAAAATATAAATAACTATGCCCATAAGTATTACAAACTTCATTCATGACGTAAAGAATTGATGCTTTAATGCGGCGCAAATCGTCATTGGCATAACCACTCTTTAAAGCAATCACATCAACCTTTTTAAAAGATATTTCTTTTATATCTTCATATAAACGATATATATTTTCATCGATGACATCCAAAGTACGACTGTGATAATGATTATAAATAATCATACTGTCCTTTGTCGCAAAACCTAAATCATTTAAAGCTAAAACGATTTTATAACTCGCTTGATATTCTTCCAAAGTATCATGTAAATCCGAAACATTTTTGGCAGTTATTCCTTTTATCAATAATAAATTATTAGGGTTTTCCAGTATGATATTTAAAGTTTCTTTTCCTAAAACATCAACGATTTTTTGAGCCTTCTTTTCCCCTATTCCTTTGAATAAGCCACTTGAAAGGAACTCAACAATACTATCTTTTTCTTCGGGCATACATCTTTCATAAGATTCCACATTAAATTGTTCCCCATACTTTTGATGAATAATAAACTTACCATTAAAAACATAAGTATCATTTTCATTTAACTCAATAAAATAACCAGTAAAAACAACTGTTTCCCCTATTAAATCTTGATTTTCTTCGTCCGCATCACTAATCTTAAAAAGGCCAACAATATAGCCATTTTCGCCATTAAATAAGCTTCTACGATATTTTCCTTTGATGAATGAACTCATATCTTCGCCTCCAAACCTCTTTCATTTTATATCAAAAAGAAGAAAAAAACAATCGAACAAGACAAATCTCTAAACCATAGTTGTGTCATTTTAATAAATTTAAAATAAACTATATTAGTAATAGTAAAGGAGGTCGTGCTATGTATTATTATGGTGGAGGATCTACTTGTTGTGGAAACAATAATAACTATCCATACTATCCATATTATCCAACTTATCAAAACAATAATTCATCATACTATGCCATTATTTTGGTACTATTCATTTTATTAGTTATTGTTATTGGATCTAGATTCGCAAGATAAAACTTGGAAGTAGATATTTCTACTTCTTATTTTTTTCTTCATTTTAAAGGACTTTTGTGATAAAATACAGTGTGTAGGTGATTTCTATGTTGAAAGACAAAGATATTTTAGATGAAAAGAACAAATTACTTCACACTAAAAGTAAAGATGTTGTTTTTCCTCTTGAAGAAAAAGATAAAAAAATGATTGAAGATATGATTGAGCATTTACGTCTAAGTCAAATACCAGAAGAAAGTGAAAAATATAATTTACGACCTGGAATGGGACTTGCGGCTATTCAATTGGGAATTCCCAAACGCTATTTTGTCGTTGTTCATGAATATGAAGAAGGAAAGTTTAAAAATTATGTTTTAATTAATCCTAAAATTGTCAGTGCTTCTAGTGAAATGATTTATGTTGAAGAAGGCGAAGGATGTTTAAGTGTTAATCGCCCAACTGAAGGAATTGTTCCAAGACATGCTAGAATTACAATGGAAGGACAAGACATGGACGGAAAAAAAGTAAGTTTCCGTGCTCGTGAAGATTTAGCTGTTGCTTTTCAACATGAATATGACCATTTAGATGGTATTCTTTTTGTCGATAAAATTGATAAAAAGCAACCATTTAAAAATAAAGATAAATATCGTGCAATTTAAAAGAGACTCAGATTTAAGTCTCTTTTTCTTTACTTACTAATTTAACAACAACAATTTCTGGTGGATTATTAATACGAAGAGGAATAACACTATTACCTATTCCCCGACTAACAATCATTTTCGTATTATCGTTACTAGAAAACATACCCGAACTATATTTGGGAAAAAAGCCTTGATTAGGAGCAATAACACCACCAACAAAAGGAATTCTAAATTGACCACCATGGGCATGTCCTGTTAAAACTAAATCAATGCCACGATTTTGGTATAATTCAAATAATTCTGGACGATGTGACAATAGTAAAACAAATTCATTTCGATCATATAGTAAATTATCTAACTGATTTATATTGTTGTTAATAGACGGATCATCAATACCCATAACAATTATTTTATTTTCATTAACACTTAGTTCCCTACTCTCACCATTTAAAATAGTAACACCCATTTTTTGCATTTTTTCTAACAAAGTATCATAGATATCACTAGCCCATCCTTCATGGTTACCACTAACATAAAAAACAGGAGCAATATCTAGCATATCTTTTAAATATTTAATAGTTAAATCAAGATTTAGCTTATTAGAGTCAATTAAGTCACCTGTTATGGCAATGAAATCAGGATTGATATATTGTAATTTTTTCTCTAACATATTGCCAAAACGACCATTGTGTAAATCGGATATTTGCGCAATCTTTATTTCTTCAGTTATCTTTGGTGATTGGACTTCATACTCAGTTATAGTTATTACTTTATTGCCATAAACGAGTAGTAAAACTAATTCTAAGATAAAGATAAGATAATATATTCTTTTACTTTTATTTTTTCTTTTCTTCATCTTGTTTTTCCTGTTCTTGAACGTAATACTCTTTTAGTTGTAATTTTAAAGTCATATCTTCTTCAAGAAGTGTACCATTTTTTATACTTTGACTAGTGACATATCCATTTCCTTCAATTTCATACTTTATATTTAAATATGAAAGAACAGTCTTGGCTTCATTTAAACTTAGTCCTTTAAAATTAGGCATTTTAATTTTTTCTTTATCATTAGTAACCAAAATAACCATATCTTTTTTAGTTAGAACAATACCACTTTTAGGATATTGACTAATAATTTTATCCCCTTCACCAATGACAATTGTTTTTAAACCGAAATCAGATAATTCTTTTTGAACATCAACAGTCTTCTTATTTATCATACTAGGAACTGTATAGGTTGCAACTTTTACTGTTTCTTCTTCCTTATCATCATATATGTCATAATAACTACTAATATTAGTTACTATTTCTTTAACGACCATAGACATTGGTTTTACACGTCCCCCAGCACCATCATTTGGTTTTTTAGCAGCAACATAGAAAATAATTTCAGGGTCATCCTTAGGGAACATTCCCGCAATTCCTTTAATAACTTCACCCGTATCATAACCACTACTTGAAGCGACTTGCGCAGAACCTGTTTTAATA
>CANQWJ010000077.1 GCA_947627525.1 uncultured Bacilli bacterium | reverse complement strand
TTGTATATACCAATGGTGAGTATTTCTTTGGTACTAGTATACCAAATACAGAATATGCTTATGCAAATGCTTTAGTAGATGAAGAAAACTTTACTTGGAATTCTATTTTGTATAATATAAAAACAGGAAAGAGTAAAACTTTTGATAATGCTTTGACTACTGTTGTGTTTGGTAAGTTTAGTAATGATCCTAGTAAAGAATATGCAGCTCTAGTTCAAAGTGGTGAATCAGTGATGGGATATGATTTAATTTCTTTAAAAAATTTAAGTCCTATTAATAAAGATGATTATTTAGTTATTGGTGATGCTCTACTAATGTCTATTGATAGTCCATTTATATCTTATAATAATAAATTTGTAATTATTATGGATAAAAAGGGTGAAAAACATGGACTTATGGATTTGAAAGGTAAAGTATTAGTAGATTTAAAGTATAATCAAATGCAAACATTTGAAAACGAAGATATTATAATAGTTGAAGAAAATAATAAGTTTGGAGCTATTAATTCTAGTGGTAAAGTGTTAATTAATTTTGAATATGATGGAATAGATTATAAGGATGGATACTTTGTTGTATCAAAAAATAATAAATTAAGTGTTTTAGATAAGAATGGTAAAGAAATTGTACCATTTAGTGTTGAACTTCCTGATACTTGTAATGGATTTAGATTTCAACGTGATGAAACGGCTAATGCATTTATTATAGAACAAGTTGATAATAATGAATTAGTAGTTGCTTATCTTGATAAGAAAACAATGAAAAAAAGTTCTAATATGCTAGTATGTTATAATAACTATACTTACAAATATGATTATTTAGTAGTAAGTAAAGATGGTCAGTATAAAACATATGATACTTATAAAGACTATGATGAAAATGCTTGGTATGAATAATATAGATTAGAGAGTATATTAAATATACTTTCTTTTTATTTTATAAAGAGTAATAATAAATATGAAAAAATAGTGTTTGTAAATTAATGTAAATAGATTTTGAAATTTATCTAGAATAATTGAAAAACAAAATATGTTCGAGATAAAATAAAAAGGAATAGGACGTGATAATTGTGTATAATAATCAAGTTAATAATGATGACCAAAATAATTATAATATTAATGATAGATTGCAAATCAATCAACCTCAAAAGAAGAATAAGGGCTTTTTTATAGGTATAATAATAGTACTTTTGGTAGTTATTTTGGCAATAGTAGTTTTCTACTTTAATAAAATTTCCCAAGAAAAGAATAAAAAGCCAGAAGAAAATTATAATTCATCAAATCAAGAAGAAAATGATGATAATGATGAAATAAGAGAAACAGAACAAGAAGGATATGATGGTTATAGTATAGAAAAAGCAGGTAATAATTATTATTTAATGCGCAATGGGAAAGAAATAGCGAAATTGAGTAAAAAAGATAAAATAAAACTATATAAAGATGAAAGTGATACAAATAGTAAGTATATAGCTGTTGTTCTTTGGAATAATGATTTTTCTTTAGGACAACTTTGGCAAACAAAAGAGTATGCTATTGGACATTCGGCTATATTAGATAAAGATAAAGGTTATGTAGGAACTAGCATTTTATATAATATAAATACTGGTATAAATAATACTTTTGATGGTTATGTTGTTCCAATTATAATAAACGGTAAAGCATCCGAAAAATATTTTGCATTGAATCCTAATGATGATAGTCCAAGAAGTATAGTTCAAGTTAGTGATTTTAGAGTTCTTAAAAATGATTATTGGATCATAGGTGATAGTATTCCTTCAGATATGACATCGGCATTATATTCATCTAGTGATAAGTTTATGGTGGCATATAAAGAAAGTAAAGATATTAAAAAATATGGATTAGTTGGTTATAATGGAAAAGTATTAATTGATTTTGCATATGAAGATTTAGCTACTATTGATAATGAAAATATTTTATATGCTAAGCAAAATGGTAAATTTGGTGCAATCGATTCTAGTGGAAAAGTAATAATTAATTTTGAATACGATGGAATAGATTACATGAATGGTAATTATGCTGTTTTGAAAGGAAATAAATTAGGTGTATTAGATAAGAATGGTAAAGTAATTGTACCATTTGATATAGAAGTAGCGGATGCTGATTATTGGCGTGAGTTTACTATAAGATTATGCTGTGAAAGTGTTAATTCATATGTGATAGAAAAAAATGATGATAAAGAATTAGTCATTGCCTATTTTGACAAGAATAAGCGAAGAAAGCAAGATGACAAGGACTACTATGAATATAAGTATAGTTATTTAGTAGTAACTAAGGATGGTAAGTATAAGACTTATGATACATATAAAAACTATGATGAAAATACTTGGTATAAATAAAATTAACTAGGAAGTATAAAACAGGAGTGAGAATATGAATAATGAGAATCAAAATACGAATGAATTACTAGATAATAAAAAACAGGAAGAATCAGTAAATGTAAGCATTAATGACCAACAAGTTAATCAAAATCCAGAAAATAATGAAAAAACTAAAAAAACAAATAAAGGTAGATTAATTATTTTTGGTGTCATAATAGTTGTTTTATTGGTTGTTGTTATATCCATAAATTTAATAAATAAAAATAATCAAGAAGTAGAAGAAAATAATAGTAATAATACAAATAATGATATTGGTGACAATTCAAGTGATGAAAGTACTGATAATGAAGACGAAGAAAACGAAGAAGATGCTGAATATATCGATAAAAATTTATATCCTATGAAAGGATATGATGGATATAGTATCGAAAAAGTAGATAATGATTATTATTTAATGCGTAATAATAAAAAAGTTGCAAAACTAAATAAAAAAGATAGATTTAAGTTATATAAAGACGAAAGTGATCCAAATAGTAAGTATATTGCTGTTGGTTATGGCTATAGTTATGCTACTCAAGATAGTAATTCTTTTTCGCTTGGAAATTATCCTGCATACACTAATGAAAATAAAAAAGGGAAAGTGGATTATGCTTTTGTAAGTATATGTACGAATGTTGATAATAATGGTCCGTGGTACAGTATTTTGTATAATGTCAATACTGGTAAAAGTGCGAATATTAATGGCTTAATTGTAGAAGCAAAATTTGAAACATATTTAGGTGATTTTAGTGATAGATATTTAGCGGCATATAGATATCCTGGCAATGGATATTCCATAATTGATTTACAAACATATAAACCTATAAATGATGAAAAGTATTTTGTCGTTGGAAGTGGAATCCCCCAAGATGCTGCTGAAATGTTTATCAATGATAATAGTAGTTATTTAGTTGTTCATAATGGAAAAGAAGATAATCCTAAATATGGACTTATAGATTTTAATAATAACTTAACAATTGATTTAATTTATGATGATTTAGTTGTTTTAACAGATAAAAATGTCATTCTTGGAAAAAAAGATAATAAGTTTGGAGCTGTTAGCCCTAATGGTAAAGTATTAGTTGATTTTAAATATGATGGAATTGATTATTTAAATGGATACTATGCTGTTGTAAAGGATAATAAATTAGGTGTATTAGATAAAAATGGCAAAGTAGTTGTACCATTTGAGATTGAAGTGGATAATACTGGTTATTGGCGTGATTTTACTTTAAGATTATGTTGTGAAAGTGTTAATTCTTTTAGAATTGAGGAAGTCAATGATAATGAATTAATAGTTGGATACTTAGATAAAAATAAAAAGGGCACTACTAATAATACTGCACATCCTCCATATGATTATTTAGTAGTAAGTAAAGATGGAACATATAAAGTATATGATACATATAAAGATTATGATTAAAATATTTGTTTTAAGAAAGTATAATACACTTTCTTTTTTTGAATAAAATTTATATAATTAAAGAGGAAAAAGATAAAAAATAAATAATAATATGAATAAATAATTCTTTTCTTCATCAATATTAATATAGGTGATGAAGATGGATAGTAAGAAAATAGTTTGGAATTTATTTAAAAAAACTGGTGATATAAAATATTATTTAATGTCTAAAAAATTAGAAGGTGAAGAAGATGCCACAGATAAAGAAGATAGAAGGAATAGTAATAGGGGACACTAATTATAGTGAATCGAGTAAAATATTAAATGTTTTAACTAAAGATTATGGTATTATTGGCATTATTTCTAAAGGATGTCGAAGAGTTAAAAGTAATCTTAGAACTGTCAGTAATAAATTAGTTTATGGTGACTTTAATATTTATTATAAAGAAAATGGTTTATCGACATTAATTAGTGTTGATGTCAAAAGATATTTTAAAAATATTATGACGGATATTGTTAAAATTAGTTATGCTACTTATTTATTAGAACTTGCGCAACAGACATATAAACAAAATACTAATAATGATATCCAAGACTTATTATTAAGTGCTTTAAATAAAATTGAAGATAATTATGATCCTTTAATTATAACTAATATTTTGGAAGTTAAATATCTTGATTATTTAGGAATAGGACTAAATGTTGATGGATGTAATATTTGTGGTAATACATCTGATATTGTTACTCTAAGTAGTAAGAGTGGAGGCTTTGTTTGTCGCAATTGTTATACTAATGAAAAAATAGTTAGTGAAAAGACCATTAAAGTTATAAGAATGCTTTATTATGTTGATATTGATAAAATTACAAAGTTAGAACTCGCTAATCAAACCGTTAAAGAGATAAGTGAATTTTTAGATGAGTATTATGATTCTTATTCAGGACTTTATTTAAAGAGTAAGAACTTTTTAAAAACTTTTACAAATGAAAAGTAATTGGGAACTTTTAGAAATTCGCAATTACTTTTTTTAATATATTTAAAGCGATATTTTTAGTTTTATCTTCTTTATCACGAGTAGGGTTATATTCAACTAAATCCATTGATTTAATTTTGTCTTTGTTTTTTATTAGAAAATCAGTTATTTCCATGGCTTCTTCTTCATTTATTCCGTCATTTGCGGGAACGCTAACACCAGGAGCAATTATTGGATCAATGACGTCTAAATCATAACTTATATGAATACCATTTGTATCTTGACTGGCAATCTTAAAAGCTTCTTGCATTATTTTTTGAACACCTTTTTCTTTTATCTCAGCAGTTGTAAAAATAGTTACATTGTTTTCTTTTAAATTTATCTTTTCTTTTAAATCAAGGTCTCTTGCCCCAACGATGACTGTATTAGTTGCTTTATAAAAATTACCTTTATGGAAACTTGTCAATCGATCGCATAGACCATTTGTTGCGGCAAGTGGTAGGCCATGTAAGTTTCCCGTTATTGTCGTATCAAAAGTGTTATAGTCACCATGAGCATCAATCCAAATAATCCCAAGACTTTTTTCAACGCTGATAGATGCTAAAGCACTACTAATGGCGATGGTATGATCACCACCAATCGTTAAAGGAAATTGTTTATCATTCTTAACTTTTTTAACAATATTATATAACTCTTCATCAAATTCATTAACACCATCTAAATTCTTAGCTAAATTTTCTTTTTCTCTTTCTTTTTTTACTTTGGGTTTATTAACTTTATATATGGTATGATCTTTAAAATGACTAGTTAAAACATTTGGTCCAAGATCAGCACCATCAACATTAACACCTAAGTCTTCATTTGCTTCGATTAAACTAATATTCATTGTTACCACCTTCTATAATCATAATGTAAATTTATGTATAATTCAACTTAAAAATACTTTTTTGTATTTTAGTAGTGTATAATTAATTATAAATGGAGGACTTTATGAAAAAGTTAAATGAGTTGTTTGATTGTGAATATGATGTTTTAATAAAAGGTATAAAAATAAATTCTAAGGAAGTCGAGAAGGGTGATTTATTTGTTTGTACTAAAGGAATAACAGCTGATCGTCATGATTACATTGATGATGCGATTGAAAAGGGCGCTAGTGCTATTGTCGTTAGTCGTGATGTCGGAGAGAAAAAGGTTCCTATTATTAAAGTTCCTGATACTAATAAAGAATTACCTAATCTTTGTCGCCGTTTCTATGATTATCCTGAAAAGAAACTATATATGATTTCTGTTGGGGGAACAGATGGTAAAACGTCAACTTCAACAATTATTCAAACATTATTGGGAAGTGATGTTTGTGGTTATATTGGAACTAATGGAAGAAGTTGTAGTAAATTTAATCGTGAAACAAATAATACGACCCCTGATAGTGATAAAC
>CANQWJ010000076.1 GCA_947627525.1 uncultured Bacilli bacterium | reverse complement strand
CTGTATGGCGTCCAACCATATATAAGTCATCAACAGAAAGAGGCCACATTTTGTTTTTGATCTCATTCAAAAAAAGAGTATGAACCTTATTGGGCTTTTCCATATCAGAAGCCATTTTAGCACAAACACGACTAGTCGAAATACCAATGTTTACGGTAAAGCCAAACTTCTTATAGACATCATCTTTTATGGCATAGGCAAGAAGGATTAAATCATCATATAAATAAGTTGAGTTAGACATGTCCATGAAGCATTCATCAATTGATAGTTTTTCTATATCTGGTGTATATTTTTCTAAATACTTAAAAAACTTTTTGGATGTAGCACTATAATATTTCATATCGGGTGGAAATATTTGTAACTTTGGACATTTCTTTTTAGCACTATAAATCGTTTCCGCTGTTTTGATGCCATAAGTTTTCGCGACTGGTGATTTGGCAAGCACAATTCCTTTACGCTTTTCTTCATCACCACCAATAATTGAAGGAATAGTTCTAATATCTTCTTTATATCCTTCATTTAATAACTTAACAGCTGTCCAAGAAAGAAAAGCATTATTAATATCAATATGAAAAATAATATTTTTCTCCATATCCACCACCAATTACATTATAGAACATACTTTCGAAAAAAACAATCGAACAAAAAAAGAAAAGATTTCCATAATAACCATTTTATTTTATCTTTTCTTTTCCTTTTTCTCTTTGAACTAAAACAATATCTCCCGATGTTACTACTTTGACTAGTTTTCCACCAAAATCAATAACACCAATAGTTTTACCATCTTCTTTAGTAACCTCCAATGCTCTTTGACCTATTGTTTCTGGTAACATAAACTCTACTTCTACTTCATCTTTAGATAACTTAGAAAGAGTGCTAGATATACCTTCTAATTCTTCATCAACTGTCTTTCCATTTTTCACTTCATTATCTAAAGCTTCAATAATTCTTTTACGATTAGTTTCATAGTTTAATAATAATGAATACCCAATGGGATAACAATAGTCTTCTATACTTCTTTCAACAACAAATCTTCCATTTCTTTTTTTTGCAAATAACCACCAGTCTGGCTTACAAAAAATCGATTTACTATCAGAAAATAATCTCATTTTATTATGCTCTATTGATATACGCCAAGAGCCATTAAAAAAACGAATTACCCATTCATCATCATCAGAAATAATACTTCTATCTTCTTTACTATGATTGATATTAATAGATATCTCTTTTACTCCTGATTTTTTTAATAGTTCATTTATATCATTAACCATAATTCCTAGTTCTTTTTTTATCTTTTTCTTCTGTTCATTTGTTAAACTATACATATTAGTTCTCCTTAAATATTTTCCTAATATATTAATATAAAAGATAATAAAGTTCAATATAAAAAATCGATTATTATATCGATTTTGGTTCTTAATGGTGCTGAAAACAGGACTTGAACCTGCGACCTACTCTTTACGAGGGAGTTGCTCTACCAACTGAGCTATTTCAGCAATAACTTCTAACAAATAATATTATAACAAAAGAAAAGCATAAAAACAATTTTTTTAGGAAAAGAAAAAGAAGATTACTCTTCTTGAAAGTCTTTAGCTTTAAGTATTGTTAAATAATATGTTGTCTTATTACCATTTTTTGATGTTACAACAATTTCATGAGTAATTTGATCATCGAGCACTTCTATTTCATCTTCACAACCAAAAACGGTTGAATTCTCACTAACTGTCTTACAAGAAAAACTAATTCTACTCGTTTTAGCTCTTATTGTATATCTAATAGTTCCAGACATAAAGTCAGGTGTCATCGTACCACCATTAACTATTAACTCTGATAAATTACTATTATTATCTAGGACATCATCAACGTTTCCAGAACTATTTCCAGTTAAAAATAGTATTAACATAAAAAGAGCAATTAAAGAAGCAAGTCCAATCATTATAGCAGTATAATGGGTTTTAAAAAAACTATTTTTTTTGTTGTTATTAGGATTTCCATTAAAACCTGAACTTGTATAACTATAGTTTTCAGGTTCAGGTGTTCCTGAGTAATAATCCATTGTATCACCCCATTTATCATAATAGATATATCATTTTTTTTATTTAAAATCAATATTAACCATTATTATTCTTCTTCATTTTCTTCGTCATCATTCATCATATCAACTAATTCATCAACATTAAAACCATAGTCACGAAGTTTATCTAATTGATCTTCTAGTTCTTCTTCTTTTTGTAGTTTTTCCATTATTTTTCACCTCTTACTATTTCTTCAAAACATTTTCCCTTCTCTTCAAAGTTTTTAAAGTATTCATAACTTGAAGCAGCTGGCGAAAGAAGACAAATCTTACCTCTTTCTGTTTTATTTTTACTTATATCATATGCTTCTTGAAGGGTTTCAGCAAAGAAAATATTTTTATTACTTTCTTTTTCTAGTATTTTACCAATGTTATATCCAGTTGTTGGCATACAAACTAAATTTCTAATATGACAATTTTTTAAATAGGTTAAAAAGTTGCCATACTCGATACCACGATCCATACCACCAAAGATTAAAGTATCAACATCTTTTAAAGCTTCTATCGCACTTATCGTTGCTTCAGGAATAGTCGCAATCGTATCATTATAATAAGTTATCTCATCAAAAGTACCAATCTTTTCCATACGATATTTTAATCCTTTAAAAGTATTAATCGTATCTTTGGCCTTTTTTAAATCTAAGCCCATTAGTTTAGCTACTAAAACGACAAACATAATATTTTTTAAGTTATGATCACCAATGAGTTCTCTTTTACCATCTTCATATAGGACTTCATCTTGAAAATAAATTTTATTATCTTTAATACGAACAGAATTACTTTTTTTAGGACTATCATCAAAACGAATATCATAGTGTTGCCCTTTAAATTTTCCTTTAGCAACACGATTATGAAGATATTCATTGTCATCAGCATAAATCATAATATCAGAACTATCTTGATAATTATAAATATTCATTTTATTGTTATGATAATGCTCTAAGTCGCCATCATGATCTAAGTGATCTTGAAAAAGATTTAAAACTATCGCAATGTGTGGTGATACTTTTATAAATTCCAATTGATGTGATGACATTTCAATTACTAATGTTGTATCATCCTTGTACTCTTCAATTTGATCTAAAACAGGTATACCAATATTACCAAGCAAATAGACATCCCTATTTTGATCTTTAAAAACTTGATATAAAAGACTAGTCGTTGTACTCTTTCCCTTTGTTCCTGTAATACCAATTACATTTTGTCGATTAACTTCAAGTAATAATTCTAATTGGGAAGTTATTTTTTTTCTTACTTCTTCATCTTTTAAATCTTTTAAACTTATTCCTGGAGCTTTAATAATTAAATCAAATCGATCTAAATTATCTAAATATTCATCACCAAAAACAATCTCTAAATTTTTGTCATTAGATAGTAAATCATTATTTCTTACATCTTTTAAATCAAGAATAGTAATAAATTGGTCTTTTAAATATTTACGAATAAAACGATAAGTAGATTGCCCTTCTTTACCAAATCCCAAAATAGCAATTTTTTTATTTCTTAACTTTTCAATAATTTCTTTATACATGTTTCATCAATTCTTTCTTTACTAGTTTTTCAAAATATTCATCTATATTATTATCTTCATTATAACTTAAAATATCTTTACCATCTAATTTCAAATCATAATGTTCTAAATAATACTTCAATAAATATGGTAAATCTTTTTTATCTAGTTTATCGATCAATAAACTAACCGCATACCTTGCTTCTTCATAAGTACCAACACACTCAAATGGTTTTGTTTCACTATAACCAATTGTTTCAATGAAGGTATCTAATAAATCTTCTCTTTCATATAAGTCTTGTCCAAAGATTGTAACTAGTTTATTGTGATATAAAAAAGGACTTAAAATAATAAAGACAAACAAACATTTTGGACAGTTGCAACACCACTTCCATTCCTTTTCTTTACTTCCTAAATTACAACTTTTGAAAAGAGAATGATATTTCTCATAATGGGAAAATAACTTACCTATTTGGAACTCAGTGATACCACGAAGCAAACTAAAATAGTGAATATCTAAATTAAAATATTTTGATACATAATTAGAGAAATCCTTTTCAAATTCAAAACTCTTAGAGTACTGATGATTGATATTAGTACCTATTACAGTAGCTTCATTAGCGCTTGCTTCATTGGATAAAATAATATTTTTCTTATTTTGTAAGTAACAAACTAAATATGATAAAAAAGCCACTAAGGAACTAAATGGCGTATGCCCATTTAAAAAGCCCTTTTCATTTAATTCAACGATTTTACGATCTAATATTCTTTCAACACAAATGATTTTTTCATCATCATATCCGGCGATTTTACTACACTCTAAAGAAGGCGTTTTAGGATTAATGATAAAACAAGAATTATTTTCTTCGTTCTTTAAAATTTCAAGAGTGACACAAGAATCTTTTCCACCACCAACCGGGATTAAGTTACCATTTCCTAAATAATCTATTTTAGGTAATTTCTTTTCTTCACACAAACAAGTTATATTCATTAATTCATCTTCATCGATATCGATACCATTTTTATATAAAAATTCACCTAAGCCATTATAATATAACTTTTTAAACCACTTAATTTGTTCTTTAGAAATATATCCGGCTTTTATGATGACATTAGGACTACAAGTACATTTAAAATAACTAACTAATTCAACTAAACCAATATGAAAAACTAAAGTTTCTAAATATTCATCAACGATATTTTTATTTAAAATATCTTTTTTCTTAATCTTAATTTGAGGATAAAAAGAAGTTAAATTAGGAATATTAAAATAATACTTAATATTCATATTTTCTTCATCATAAGTAATTTCATATTTTTCATATACAAATTTATCGTATTTATTACGAAGTTTTTTAAACTTATCTTGATTACTCATATTTATCTCCTCCTATATAATATTATACACTAATAATATAGATTTTTAGAATAAAAAAGACTACATCTTTTTTTGAAGACAATAGCCCTTTTCGTCTTTAGAATATTCTTTTTCAGCAAGAAGAATCTTTTTTACTTCATCCCAACCACTACGCCAATCATAACCTGCTCGTAAAACACCTTGACTTGCTAGTTCAGAATCAGGAATATTACGATTATGATATGATGGAAATAAGATTCTAGTTGGAATATCGTTATCAAGGTTTTGTAATCTATCATCTATTTGGATATCAGCTTTAAATAAATGTTTAGCACCTGTAAAAATAAAATGATCAGGATTTAAAAAGGGAAAAGTATTAATTAAAAAATGAAATTTATCTATAAATAATTTACCAGAACTCTCCTTATCAAAAGGATTAATACAAGAAGAACAAATATAGACGTTATAAAATTCATTTAATTCTTTGATAGTAGCAATAGCATTTGGTAAAATACTAGGATTCTCATAACGATTACGTCTATTCAAAAAGTCATTAAATTCAGCAAATTGCTCTTTTGGTATAGCAACCTCATCAATATAGTAAGTATCAAAATCGTCAATATTATAGTTAGTTCCTAAAAAGGCATTAACAGCTTCTAAAAAACCTGAAAAGCAAATGACCTCATCAACATCTAATAATATATCTTTTTGTCTTTCCATAACCAATTCCCCCAAAGCATTGATATGTTTATAAAAGTACATAAATTCATTTATAGATTTATTATACCATGAATTAGAACATTTTAAAACTTGAACTAAACAAACAAATTGAAAAGTTCAAGTTTGATATCAATATGTTGCCCTAAAGGAAGACGTACAATAACTTTTAGGCATAAGAAATAGTTAGTAACAAATTATTGATTAATATATGCTATTCAACCATCTGATGATAGAAAAGTAGCAAGATATGATATTATTAATAATGTTGATATTAAACTTTCAGAAGTTTTAAATGGAAACTTTAAAGTTGTTTCTGATAATATTGAAGATAATAAACACCCAAGCCAAATGTAATTTGTCTTGCACACACTCATTGATATTGTCAATTAGCAAGTGTGTTTTTTAATTGACAAAGTAAAACTACTTTCATTTTAATTTTGAGAGTAGTTTTTATATTCAGCTCGTATTTTCCCGAGTTTACTATCTATTTGGTGGAGCCGGGGAGAGTTGAACTCCCGTCCGAAACCAATGATTCATAGACTTCTACAAGTTTA
>CANQWJ010000075.1 GCA_947627525.1 uncultured Bacilli bacterium | reverse complement strand
GAAAAGAATTTAAGAAATATACTAGTTCTGCTACTAATATGATTGTTGCTCAAAGAATCGGAACAATTATGAATGCTGATAAAATTGTCGTTCTTGATAAGGGTAAATGTGTCGGAATTGGAACCCATAAAGAATTATTAAAAAAGTGTAAGATTTATAAAGAAATTGCTTTATCGCAATTGTCAAAGGAGGAGTTAGAAAATGCCTAGACCAATGCGTAGACTTCCTGAAAAGTCCAAAGACTTTAAAGGTTCTATTAAAAGATTGTTCAATAGTTTAAATAGATGGCGTTATTTACTAGTCTTTGCTCTTTGTTTAGCAATGATTAGTGCTATTCTTGCTCTTATTGCTCCTAATCGTCTATCTGATTTGACCGATACGATAACAGAAGGCCTAAAACCGAATGTCTCTTCTGAAAAAATGCAAATGATTATGGAAGATGAAGACATCTCTTTAGAAGATAAAATGAAAGCAAGCGAGATTTTTGCAAGCATTAACGAAAACACTTCACAAGAAGAAATATTGGAAAAAATAGATTCTCTACCAAAGAGTATTTATGATGAGATAAAACCAGCTATCGACATGAACAAAGTAAAAAGTATTTCGCTATTATTGTTATCATTCTATTTGATAAGTGCTCTTTTTAGTTACATTCAATCTTATTCAATGTCAACTATATCTAATCATTTCGCCAAAAGACTTCGTAGTAATATAAGTAATAAGATTAATAAATTACCTTTAAAATATTTTGATACTAATGAAACAGGTGACGTTTTATCAAGAGTTACCAATGATGTTGATACGATTGCTATGAACATGAACAACAGTTTAGCGACCCTTGTTACCGCTATTACCTTATTTGTTGGTTCTATCATTATGATGTTCTACACCAACTGGATCATGGCCATAACCGCTATTCTTTCCAGTATTATTGGCTTTGGCTTAATGGGACTAATTTTAAGTAAATCGCAAAAGTATTTTATTCAAAGACAAAAAGAACTAGGTAGTTTAAATGGTTATATAGAAGAAATTTATTCCGGTCATAATGTTGTCAAAGTCTATAATGGTGATAAAGAAGCTTTAAAAGACTTTGATGAATTAAATGATAAACTATACGTTTGTAATCGTAAGAGTCAATTTTTATCAGGATTAATGCAACCCATCATGATGTTTGTCGGAAACTTCGGATATGTTGCTGTTTGTGTTGCTGGTGCTCTTCTTACCATGAATAATATCATCAATTTCGGTGTCATTGTTGCCTTCATGATTTATGTTCGCATGTTTACTAATCCACTATCCCAAATCGCTCAAGCAATGACTTCTCTTCAATCAACGGCGGCCGCTAGTGAAAGGGTATTTGAATTCTTAGATGAAAAAGAGATGCCAGAACAGAAAAATATTTCTAAGCATCTCGATAAATCAAAAGCAAAAGGGGAAATTACTTTTCAAAATGTTAAATTTGGTTATGATGAAGATAAAACGATCATTCAAGACTTTAGTGCTCGTGCTAAGCCGGGACAAAAAATTGCGATTGTTGGACCAACGGGAGCTGGAAAGACGACCATGGTTAATCTTCTAATGAAGTTTTATGATATCAATTCTGGTGATATTGTAATTGATGGCATATCAACAAGAGATTTGACAAGAGAAAACGTTCATAGCCTATTCGTAATGGTCTTACAAGATACCTGGCTCTTCGAAGGAACAGTTCGTGATAACATTAAGTTTAATAAAGAAGATGTCTCTGACGAACAAATATGGGAAGTCTTAAAAGTAGTAGGGGTAGATCACTTTGTTAGAACTCTTCCTAATGGTCTTGATACCGTTTTAAAAGATGATGAAAGTATTTCCGCCGGTCAAAAACAATTGTTGACGATTGCGCGTGGAATGATTGCCGATGCTCCTTTCTTAATCCTTGATGAAGCAACTAGTAATGTTGATACAAGAACCGAAGAATTGGTTCAAAAAGCCATGGATAAATTAACTGAAGGAAGAACAAGTTTCATCATTGCTCATCGTCTTTCTACTATTAAAAATGCTGATTTGATATTAGTTATGAAAGATGGTAATATAATAGAACAAGGAAATCACAAGAAATTAATTGAAAAAAATGGTTTCTATGCGGAATTATATAATTCCCAATTTCAAAATTAGGAGAGTATATGGATAGTTTATTCAAAAGGGCTCTAGCTTATCTTTTAGATTTAGGTTTAATAATGATTGTTGTAAGTTGTATTTCTAATTCAAGTATTAATCCCCAATCAGAAAAATATCGTGAATTGTATGCAAATTTTTCTAAATTACAAACTAATTATTATGAACAACAGAAAAATGATATTAAGACTTGCAATGATTTGAAGGAAGCTATTGATGATAAAAAATTGACAGAACAAAAATATCTTGATGATTATGAAAATTTAGAAAAGGAAGAATTAACAGAAGAAGAATACAACAAAAAGTGTTTAACGATTGTAAGTAGTTATAATGATAATAAAATTACTAAAGAAGAATATAACAATAAATTTAATTATTATTATCAACAATTACAAAGAGAATCTAGTTTTACCTACATTTTAGATGTCATAGTGACCCTTTTATACGTCGTTCTTTTTCAAAAGTATACTAATGGACAGACTCTTGGTAAAAAGATTATGCGTTTGAAAGTTGTTCCTCTTCAAGATGGGCAATTGACTTATAAACAATTATTGATAAGAAATATCTTCTTATTCAGTATCTTATACCACTTATTAATGGTTTTTACTTCTTTTGTTATTCCTGAAAAATACTTTGTTTTATCTTCTGATATTTTATATTTAATGGATTACTTTTTATCAATAGCTATTGTTGGGACAATGTTTTTCAACAAACAGAGAAGGGGACTTCATGATATTATTGCAAAAACTAGAGTAGCACTATTCGATTTTGGTGGTAATGAACTAGAAGAAAAGAACTTTTTCAGTTTAAAGAAAAAAGAAGATATAACTCCTAAAAAACAAAATCATAAAAAGTAAAAAGATAGGTGATTTTCATCTATTTTTTTTATTTGTTAACTATCTTTGTGTAAAGTTAAATAGTAAAGATATTAAAGAAAAAGATAAGACTTTGTCGAATGGGTTTGTTTCTTTTTCTTCTTATTTTATATTTTAGGAGGTATGTGTAATTATACTTTATGGAGGTGATTAGTAGTTAGTTATACACATATTACTAATAATTATAAAGGAGGATTATGACTACTGATAAAAAAATAGAAGACTATGAAAAATTAGTTTATAGTATTATTAATAAATATAATTTTTTAGGAGAGACTGATGATTTATATCAAGTCGGGATGATGGGCTTATTAAAGGCATGTGAAAATTTTGATGACAGTTATGGTGTTAAATTTTCTACTTATGCGCATACTTATATTGTTGGTGAAGTGTTAAAGTATGTACGTGATAATAAACCGATTCGTATCAATCGTGATTTAGTCCGGTTGAGTCGTAATATTGAACGAGCTAAAGAAGTTTTAAGTCAAAAACTGATGCATGAAGCATCGATTAGTGAATTATCAGCTTTTTTAGATGTTCCTGAAAAGACCATTGAAGAAGCCATGATTTCTTCTAACTTTGTCAAAAGTCTTGATTATGAACTAAATGATGAAGGACGAGAGCTAAATCTATATGACAGCATTAAATATGAAGAAAATGGCTATAATTCGGATATTATGGATTTACACGATAGTATCGATAGTCTTCCCGAAGAAGAAAAGTTACTCATAAACTATCGCTACTTTGAAGGAAGAACTCAAAGTGATGTTTCCTCTGAATTAGGAATGAGTCAAGTTCAAGTATCAAGAAGTGAAGCTAAAATATTACAAAAGTTACGAAATAAACTCAGCTAAAAATTCATTTAAATAAATAGTATTAAAAAATAAAATTCATCCATTATATAAGTGGGTGAATTTTTTATGGATAAAATTAGTTATAAGAAAATAGTTGATCGTCATAAACCAAAAGAGACAAGATTCATGAATGCAGTAATTGCCTTTATAGTTGGTGGTTTAGTTGGGGTCATAGGGCAATTCTTAATTGATTTCTATTCATCCTGGCTATCAATTCCGTCACAAGATGCGACTTCTTATATGATTGTAACGCTTGTTTTTATATCTTGCTTATTTACGGCATTAGGTTTCTTTGACAAATGGGTTACTTTCGCTAAGTGTGGATTAATCATTCCCATTACGGGTTTTGCGCATTCAATGATGAGTAGTGGTATGGAATATAAACATGAAGGACCAATTTTTGGTGTTGGCGCTAATCTTTTTAAACTTGCAGGTTCTGTTATTCTCTATGGAATTGTTGCCGCTTGGTTTTTTGGAATGATTCGCTTTTATTTCTTAGGAGGTGTCTAAATGACTTATACTTATGATGATGTCTACATAAATAATTATGCAACGGTTGGTGGACCATATGAAAAAGATGGACCAATCGGTCCTAGTATTGATAAAGTTTATACTAATTTGTATGCTGATGAAAAGACTTGGGAACAAGCTGAAGTTAAAATGTTATCGGATAGTATTGATTTAGTTCTTCGTAAGAGTAAGAAGAATGCTAGTGATATTAATTTGTTAATTAGTGGAGATCTTTTAAATCAAGTGACAGCATCAAGTTATGCAGCTTTAAGCTTTAATATTCCTTTCTTTGGCATATATGGTGCATGTTCAAGTAGTGTTGAGGGAATGATTTTAATGAGTTCCTTAATTGATGGCAAAAAGATTAAAAATGGTATTGTATCTGTTTCATCACACAATATGTCAAGTGAAAAACAGTTCCGTAATCCAACCGAATATGGTGCTCCTAAACCAAGCACAGCTACTTTTACTTCAACAGGAGGAGCAAGTGTTTATTTGAGTAATCAAAAAGGAAAGATTAAAGTTGAATCTTCAACGATTGGTAAAGTTGTTGATATGAATCAAACTGATCCTTTTAATATGGGAGCCGTTATGGCAGCGGCAGCAGGGGATACAATTTACCGTCATTTGCAAGATATGAAACGCACCGTTGACGATTACGATTTGATTTTAACAGGTGATTTAGGTGTCTATGGCCGTGAAATATTAATTGATTATATGCATCAAGAGTATGGTATTGACTTAGGTAAAAACTATGATGACAGTGGAACGATGCTTTATGATTTAAAAAAACAAGAAGAAGTACTAGCTGGAGCAAGTGGACCACTTTGTATTGCCATGGTAAGTTTTGCGAATGTTTTCCCTAAACTTGAAAAGGGTAAATTAAAACGTGTTTTATTAGTTGCGACAGGAGCTCTTTTTTCACCAACTTTTGTTTATCAACATAAACCAATTTATTCAATTAGTCATGCCATAAGTTTGGAGGCGATTAGATGATTTATGTATATTCCTTTTTATTCTCAGGTTTCATTTGCCTTTTAGGACAAATAATTCTTGATAATACAAAGTTGACTGCCGGTCATATTACAAGCATTTTTGTTGTCGTTGGGGCCGCTCTAGATACTTTTAGTTTCTATGATAAAATTATAACTTATGTTGGTGGTGGAGCTTTAGTTCCAATCACATCTTTTGGACACTCCCTAATTCATGGTGCTCTTATGAAAGCAGAAGAGATGGGCTTCATGGGCTTACTCATGGGAATGTTCGATTTAACAGCATCAGGTATTACTGCTGCGATAATTTTTAGCTTCTTACTTTTATTAGTATTTAAACCTAGAAATTAAAAAAAAGAATCTTTTGATTCTTTTTTAAGTTGTTTTAATAAATAATTTTTTAATCTTTGGTATATAAAATTCTCTTTTCTTTAAATAATCGACAATTAATACCATTATCGTTCCTAAAATTAATGACACAAAAAGAAGTAGTATTAAATGTTCCTTATATGATAATCCTATAGTATTAAAACAATTTCTAAAAGGAATACTAATTAAGTAAACTGGTAGACTCAATTTTTCTAGAAAATAAACAAATTTATTATTGAGTATTTTAAAATCTAATGTCTTTTCACTAAAGGCTACTAAAACAGATATAGCTAATATGATTAGAACGATGTAATCATAAGTTCTAGATACATAATTCATTGCAAGAGTAGCTATTATAAAACCAAATATTTCAATGGCTGTCAAAGTATATATTCCTAATTTAGTAAAGTCTGTTTCTTTTATCTTTTGAACTAATGGATATATTAAAGCACCAATACTTAATATATCCATTAGTTCAAAAGATAAAAGAAACAGACTTTACTAAATAAGCCCTAACAACACCTGTATAAGTTAAAC
>CANQWJ010000074.1 GCA_947627525.1 uncultured Bacilli bacterium | reverse complement strand
TTAAAGGAATTAGATGTGCTAAAGTTAGTACTTCTAATGAAGCTAAGATGACTAGACTTCATAATGACGCTAATATTTTAGCTTTAAATGGAGATATGCCTCTTTATCGTGCTAAAGATATAGTTGATGCTTTCTTTTCAACTAATTTTTCTAATGAAGATAAGCATATTAATCGTATTAAACAAATTACGGATTATGAGAATAATAACAATTTAATAAAAAAACAAATTCAAGAAGAAAAAGAAAAGAAACTTTTAGAAGAACAGGAAAATGTTGAAGAAGAGAAGAAAATAGAAGAAAAAGTTGAAAATGAAAAACAAGAAAAAGTAGAAGAAAAGCCAAAGAGAACGAGAAGAAAGAAAGAAGGACCAAAAGATGAGTAGTAAATTCTTTTTGTATTTAGCTATGACACCATTAGTCATTTTTGGAATGTCATCATTAAATATAAATGGTATTTTTAAAAAGAATCATATTGTATCAGCCCGTGTTTTATATTTTTTACTTGGTATTTCTTTAATTTATTTATCAACTGAATTTATTTATGATGTTTTTTTATGTAGTCATTAATTTTTTTGTATAAATTCTTAAAAATTATCCACAATTTATAGTGAGGTGGATAAAATGAGAAAAAAATTGAGATTGAGACCATATGTATTTCCAGCCATTTATATGATACTTGTATTAGTATTGTTGGGAACTGTTTATTACAATGGTCTAATAAGTAATAATTACAAAGAAAGTGATGAACATTTAAAATATGTAACTAGTTTAAACTTTTTAGATGTAATTCCTATTGCCAAAGATGAAGAGATAATGGTAAGACCTTATAACGATGAAACAGTTAAAATTGGTAAGAGTTATTACGATTATCAAGAGAGTAGTGAAAATCAAGAGAAGTCTATTATTTATTATGAGGGAACTTATATTCAAAACTCTGGTGTTGATTATGTAGGAGATAATTCTTTTGATGTTGTAAGTTGTCTAGATGGAACTGTTATTAGTGCTGAAAAAACAGATTTGATGGGATATGTTGTTGAAGTTAGATATGACAATAACGTCATTATTTCTTATCAAAGTCTATCAGAAGTCGCTGTTAAAGCTAATGATAATGTTACAAAAGGTCAAAAGATTGGTACGAGTGGTAAGTCTTCAATTGGTAGTGAATTAGGTAATCATCTTCATCTTGAAATGTATTATGATGGAATAGTTGTAAATCCTGAAAAATACTATAATACTAATATTAAGGATATTTAATGAAAGATATTGGTATTGATCTTGGAACAGCTAATGTTCTTATTTATGTAAAAGATGAAGGAATATTACTTAATGAGCCATCAGTTATTGCGTATGATAGTGATACTAAAGACGTTTTAGCGGTTGGTCGTGATGCTGATTTAATGCTAGGTAGAACACCGAGTAAAGTAAAGGCTGTTAAACCTTTACAAGAAGGTGTTATTGCTGACTTTGAAAGTACTAATAAGATGCTTGAAGAATTCATTAAAAAGATTAAGAAAAAAGGATCTTTGAAGAAAAGTAGTATTCTTATTTGTTGTCCAGCAAACATCACCCAGGTTCAAAAAAACGCTATGTATGAACTGGCGGAAAACATGGGTGCTAAGAAAGTATATATCGAAGATGAACCAAAAGTTGCGGCTATTGGAGCGGGATTAGACATTAATCTTGCTAGTGGTTCAATGGTCATTGATATTGGTGGTGGAACAACAGATATTGCCGTTTTATCTCTTGGTTCAATCGTCAATAGTAGTTCAATTAAGATTGCTGGTAATACCTTTGATAAGGCCATAACAGAGTATATTAAAAGTAAGTACGACTTGTTAGTTGGTGAAAAAACAGCTGAAGAAATCAAAATAAAATTGGGTGCTATTAAAGATGCTGATAAAGATAATACGATGGAGATAAAAGGGCGTAGTGTAAAAGAAGGTATGCCTAAAACGATTACGATTAATGAAAAAGAAGTTCAAGAAGCAATAAAACCGGAAATTGATAAGATTAATGAAGAAATTAAAAAAGTTCTTGAAAAAACGCCGCCGGAATTATCTGCTGATATTGTTGATAAAGGTGTTGTCATAACTGGTGGTGGAGCTCTTATTAAGGGAATTGCTGAATACATTGAAGAAGACATAAAAATACCTGTTTATGTTGCTGAAAGTCCTCTCACTTGTGTTGCTGAAGGATGTGGAATATTACTTAATAACCCTAAGGAATTAGATAAAAACTGTTGATATATTTCGACAGTTTTATTTTACTTTATAAATTCTCTATTATATAATTAAAGAGATGAGGTGGTAAAATGACGATTGATAGATTGATCGAAGTTTTGTTGATAGTAACAACAACTTTTTCGATTTCTGCTCTTATAATGCCATATATTATAAGAATTGCTAATCACATTGGAGCTTTAGATATTCCAAGACATGAACAAGGTGATCGTCATATTCATAAGACAATTATTCCTAAATTTGGTGGTATGGGCATTTTCGTAAGTTTCTTAGTTGGTTATATGCTCTTTGGGGTCCATAGTGTTCAAATGAATGCTATTCTAATTGGTAGTTTTTTCATTATTTTAACAGGAATGATTGATGACATTAATTCTTTATCAGCCAAACATCAATTGATTGGTCAAATTGCGGCCTCTTTGGTAATCATATTTTATGGTAATATAACTTTAAGTAATTTAACGGCTTTTGGTTTTAATATTGAATTTGGTATTTGGGCTTATCCGATAACACTATTCTTCATTCTAGGATGTATCAATGTCATTCGTTTGATAGATGGCCTTGATGGTTTAAGTGGCGGAATATCATCAATCTTCTTCTTGACGATAGGTATTATTTCTTTCTTACAACAACGTTTTGGTACTCTTGAAATCACTTTGACATTCATAATGCTTGGCTCTGTTTTAGGATTCTTAGTTTATAACTTTAATCCAGCTAAGATATTTGCTGGGGAGATAGGTGCAACATTCATGGGATTCATCATTGCTGTCATATCCTTACTTGGATTTAAAGGAGCATTATTAACTTCTGTTTTAGTACCATTATTAATACTTGCTATTCCAATTCTTGATACATTGTTTGCGATTATTAGACGCGTTATTAAGCATAAACCAGTCTATGAAGGTGATAAAGATCATTTTCATCATCAATTATTGAAGATGAACTTTTCTCAAAGAAAAACGGTTTTAATCGTTTACTTCATCAATATTTTATTTTCCATTGCCGCTATTGTTTATACAATTAATAATCAAAAACTAGGTATTATTATGTATATCGTTTTGTTCATATTAGTTCTTTTATTTGTTTTACATACTAATATAATTAGTGATAAGTTAGAAGAAAAAACTAAAAATCTAGAACATAAATTAATTAAGAATAAACATGATGACAAAAAAATAAAAGGAGATAATTCACCAAAAGAAGTTAAAACAAATATTAATAAAAAAGATCAATCAAGCGTAAAAAAGTCTTCTAAAAAGAAAAACAATAAAACTAAAAAAAGTAATAAGATGTAAAAAATACATCTTTTTTTGTGTAATTTAATAAAAGTATGATAAAATGAAAAAGTACGGCTTGGAAAAAAGGAGACATATGTTAAACTTTATTATCTACGATGATAATAATCATTTTTTAAACGAAAACAAGAAAATTATTGATAAGTGTATGATGAGTTGTGATTATGACTACAAATGTTATTTGTTCCAAGATTACAATAATGACTTTGAAAAAATATTAGGTGGGAATATCGGATTAAAAATATACCTTTTAAATGTTGTTAATAAAAGTAAGTCAGGACTTGACGTAGTTAGAGATATTAGAGAAAAATATGATGATTGGAACTCAATTATCATTATGCTTACAAACCATAATGAATTTAAATATGAAGCCTTGGGAAAAGGTTTATTTTTAACCGATTTTATACATAGATTAGATAATTGGCAAGAAGTACTTACTAAAGATATAAAAAGAATAATTAAAAGTTTTGGTGATCCAACTGAGTGTTTAATATATAAGTTTAAACATTCTTTAAGAAGAATAGATCATATGAATATTGTTTATATTGAAAAAGAAAAAGATTCTAAAAAATGCATTATTCATACTTTGTATGGTGATTTTGAAATCGGTGGTAGTATTAATGGTATTTTAACTAGATTAGATGATGAATTTATTAAAACTAGTCGAAGTACTATTATAAATTTAAAGCAAGTAATTGAATATCGACATAATGATAATGAGATAGTTTTTAAAAACGGTGATACAACAAAAGATATTTCACGATTATTTAAAAAAGATGTAATTACTAGTATTAATGAATTATCTAGATAATTTTCGACATATTATGACATTAATATTTACCAAAAAAGGAATAAAAATAAACATTTAAAGAAAGATTATAATAACTAATACTCTTGTAGTAGAATGTTTTATGTTAAATCGTTGCAACAAATTTGACGGAATATTAATTTAGAGGTGGAGGTGTGTGTTGTGAGGGGACGTGTAAAATGGTTCAATAACGAAAAAGGTTATGGATTCATTGATTATGTCGATAATGAAGATATCTTTGTTCATTACTCTGCTATTAAGCAAGATGGTTATAAGAGTTTACAAGAAGGACAATATGTAGAATTCGATTTACTTGAAACATCAAAAGGGTATCAAGCATTAGATGTAATGGTTTTAAAAGAAGCAACTACCATAAAATAAGGTAGTTTTTTTCGACTCTATGTGTTATTATAAATATATAGGAGGATGATGTTATGAAGATATCTATTAGAGGGGACAAAGTAAAAGTTACTGATTCAATGAACAATTACGTTACAGACAAGCTAAAGAAGATTGATAAGTATTTGGATAATCCAGATGAAGTGCGAGCTAATGTCGTCGTAAAGGTTTTGAAAAAGGGACAAAAAGTGGAAATTACTATTCCATTGAAGAACTTTATCTTACGTGCTGAAGAAACTGGTGAGGATATCTATGCAGCTGTTGATACAATAATTGATAAGATTGAAAGAAGAATCAGAAAGAATAAGACTAAATTGGAATCACAAGCTAAGAGATCTCGTGAAGTTAAGAGCTTTGCTTTTAGTTCACTTGAAGAAATAAGTGATGAAGAAGATAGCCAAGAAAAGATTGTTAAGAGAAAGAAAGTAGGAGTAAAACCTATGAGTGAAGAAGAAGCAATACTTCAAATGGATTTACTTGGACATGATTTTTTCCTATTCTTGAATGATGAGACTATGAAACCTACTCTTGTCTATAAGAGAAAGGATAATCAATACGGAATTATAGAAACTGAATAAAATATTGAGAGATTTTAGCAAAAAATGATAAATTTTAGAAATATATCAATAAAAATGCTTTAAATCTCTTTTTTTATTTGGTAAAATATTAGATACGGGGAGATGAGTTTATGGGCTTATTTAGAAGTTTATTCGATCATGAATATAAAGAGTTAAAAAAGTTTGCTGCTAAGGCTGATAAGATTGAAGCTTTAGATGAAGAATATCAAAAGTTAAGTGATGATGAGTTAAGAGCCAAAACAGAAGAATTTAAAAAGAGATTGGCTGATGGGGAAACATTAGATGACATTTTAGTTGAAGCTTTTGCAACAGCAAGAGAAGCAGCTTACCGTGTTATTGGTGAAAAACCATTCTATGTTCAATTACTTGGTGGTATTGCCATTCATGAAGGTAATATTGCGGAGATGAAAACAGGTGAAGGTAAAACTTTGACAGCTGTTCTTCCAGCTTATTTAAATGCGTTAACTGGTAATGGTGTTCATATCGTTACTGTCAATGAATACTTGGCTGGACGTGACGCTAATTGGATGGGTAGTATTCATAAGTTCTTAGGTTTAACTGTTGGTGTCAATTTAAGAGAGTTATCAGCAAAAGAAAAACAAGAAGTATATAATTGTGATATTGTATATACGACTAACAATGAATTGGGATTTGACTATCTACGTGATAACATGGTTGTTAAGAAAGAAAACCGTGTTCAAAGACCTTTGAATTTTGCGATTGTCGATGAGGTTGACTCAGTATTAATCGATGAAGCTAGAACACCATTAATTATTTCTGGTGGTGAACTAAAGAGTGCTTCTCTTTATACTGATGCTGATAGTTTTGTAAAGACTTTAAAAGCTGAAGATGATTACATTTACGATGAAAAGACAAAGGGTGTTACTCTAACTGAAGAAGGAGTTAAAAAAGCAGAGAGAACATTTAGTGTATCTAATCTTTATGATGCTAATCAAACTAGTTTAGTTCACAATATTAATCA
>CANQWJ010000073.1 GCA_947627525.1 uncultured Bacilli bacterium | reverse complement strand
TATCATCATAATAAATACTTTCTGGTTCTAGAAATAATTGATGTCTTTCTTTATCAGCAAAACGAACAATCTTATCTTCAATACTTGGGCAATATCTTGGTCCTACACCCTCAACATACCCACCATACATACTTGATTTATTCAGATTTTCTTTTATTATTTGATGTGTTTCTTTAGTGGTATAAATCAAATGACAAGGAATTTGTTTATCAGGATCATATTCTACTTTATTAGATATGGAAAAGTTATGACAAACATCATCGCCTGGTTCTAATGAAGTCTTACTAAAATCAATACTACTCTTTTCAATTCGAGGTGGTGTTCCTGTTTTTAACCTTTTAATAGTAAATCCTAAATCATGAAGTTTATCACTTAAATGAAGTGATGGCTTTTCATCGTGTGGTCCACTACTAAACTTTGTTGAACCATATAAAACAGCTCCCTTTAAATAAGTTCCTGTTGTTAAAATAACTGTTTTCGAATTTATTTTTGTACCATCGTTTAGAATAACACCAAGAACTTTTTTATCTTTAACAATTAAGTCTTCTACCATACCTTCTAAAATAGTTAAATTTTCTTGATTTTCCAATGTTTTTAACATTTCTTTACGATATGTTATCTTATCTGCTTGAGCACGTAAAGCACGAACTGCTGGTCCTTTTTTAGTATTTAACATTTTCATTTGAAGAAAACTCTTATCAGTATTTCGAGCCATTTCGCCACCAAGAGCATCTATTTCACGAACAACTATTCCTTTAGCTGGTCCACCTATTGATGGATTACAAGGCATATCAGCAATATTTTTAATATTACCAGTTACTAAAAGAGTCTTTTTACCTAAACGACTACTAGCAAGACTAGCTTCACATCCAGCGTGTCCTCCACCAACAACTATAGTATCATAATTCATACTACCACTTCCTATTTTCCTAAACAGAATTGGCTAAACAATTGATCAATTAATTCATCAGAATAATTTTCACCAATTATTTCTCCTAATTTTGTCCAAATTCTTTTTATATCAATTTCAATTAAATCAACGGGGTCTTCTCTTTTTACTTCTTCTTCTACTTCATCAAGAATAGCAAGACTTTCTTTGGCCAAAGTAATTTGACGAACATTACTCAAATAATTATAATCCCCTTGATCTATCTCATCTAAATTAAACATTTCTTTTATTTTATCTTTTAAAATATCAATCTTATCTAAATCAACAGTATTTATTTCAATGATATTAGTATTTTTAATTTTATTGATATCCAATTTTCTTTTTAAATCATTTTTATTTATGACAACTATGGCCTTTTTATCTTTAATACGATCTAATAATTCTAAATCATAGTCCGTTAATTCTTCACTATTATCTAAAACCATAATGATTAAATCAGCTTCTTCTAATTCTTTAAAACTGCGATCTACCCCTATTTTTTCAACAACATCTTTTGTTTTACGAATACCTGCTGTATCGACAAGTTTTAATAGTATACCATCAAGATTTATTTCCCCTTCAACAATATCTCTTGTCGTTCCTGCAATATCAGTAACAATGGCTTTATCATAATCTAATAAACGATTCAAAATACTACTTTTTCCAACATTAGGACGACCAACAATAACTGTTTTTATACCATCTTTAATGATTTTACCATTTTCACTTTCTTTAACTATTTTTTCAAGTTTCTTACGAATATTTTTCATTTCTTTTTTTATGCTATCAACAGTCATAACTTCAATATCTTCATATTCAGGATAATCGATATTTACTTCAATACTAGCAAGTAACTCTAATAATTCTTGTCTAAATTTACGAATTATAGTACTTACTCGCCCTTCTAATTGATTCATTGATAGTTTTCTTGCTTTATCTGTTTTAGCACTTATGATATCCATTACTGATTCAGCTTCAACTAAATCAATTCTTCCATTTAAGAAAGCTCTTTTTGTAAACTCTCCTCTTTCAGCAAGTCTTGCACCTTTCAAAAGTAATAATTCTAATACTTTATTAGTTATCGCAATTCCACCATGGCAATTTACTTCCACAATATCTTCCATCGTAAAAGTCTTTGGTGACTTCATAACTGATACTAAAACTTCATCGATAATTTCATCATTATCAACAATATGACCATAATTTATCGTATGACTTTCTACTTTTTCTAAATCTTTACCTTTAAAAATAGAATTAACTATTTTAATAGCGTCTTTTCCACTAACTCTAACAATAGAAATAGCTCCTACTCCTAATGTTGTCGAAATACTTGCGATAGTATCATTCATAAAATCACCTCCAAATAAATACTTAAATCTAGCATATTATAGCACAATAATAAAAAAAAGAGAATAACTATTTATTCTCTCGATACTTTATATTTAGTTCATTTACTCACCAAGCAAAACTTCAATGAAATATTTATCAACTTCTTCATCTTTTGAAAAGCATTCATAAACATATTTTTTTATTTTATTTCTTAGTTTTGATAATTCTCTTTTATTACAAATTTCATTTTTTATTAAATATTCGGCTATAAGATTTCCACCTATATATGATTCATGAATTAGATTTTTTCCTTCTTCTTCAATATTTTCTTTAAATGTTAAAAAGAAATATGTTCCTATTTCTATCATATAACCAAACATCCATTGGCAATTTGCGTCATTTCTAAATGATGATTCAAAAACATTAAATAGTTCTAATAACATATTGTTTAATTTATCTTTTGCTTCATTAGTTAAATCAAGTATACAGCCATCCATAATTAGTACATACCATATATTAATAGATGTTTTTAAAAATAGTGATTTATTATAATTATCATTTTTCCACTTATTATATAAGTACTCAATAGACTCTATCCATTTGTTGTTCTTTTCATATTCTTTTGTATTATTATCACTATATAACAACATAAAATCACCTCATATAATAAACATTTGAAATATGTATTATAAATAATAGTTATTAATACCATCAATAATTTATTTTATATTATTTTCAAAAGATTAGACGATTAACATCATCAACATTTTCTATTAAGCTAACATTAGAAAAATTATTTTCAATCGCATTATTATATATAATATCAAATGTTGCTTTGCTATTAGTACAAATATAGACAAGCGTAGTATCAATTATACGCAAAAATAATTCACAATCACTTTTAAGAAAATCATCATAATTCCTAATTTGTTTTGATGAAGGATTATTTTTATATAATTCGAGGCTCAAAAAGATTAAATAGTATTTTTTTTCGTTTATAATCTTTTTAAAATCAGTTTCATCATAATATTCCTTTTCAAAAAGAAATTGATCAGCATTAATTAAAACTTCAGAATCAGCAATTTTCCATACGTAATTTTCTTCATCAAAATGATTAAATATTTTTGATAAGAAATTGCTATACTCATTATTTAATTCAAATTTTATTGCATTCATAAAAAACTCCTATCCAATAACAAGATTTCCTTGTAAATTACATCACAAACCTATGAAAATCAAAGGCATTAATATTATCTTTTACAACTCATTCCTTAAATAATATCTTGGGATTTTTATCAAGTAAATAATTAGTTATGTCTCTAAATTCTTCATTAACTAGTGCTGTACTAAAAATCAGTATGCTATATTCATCATTATTTTTTAAAACAATATGAAGATTTTCATCCCAAGAGTGAACCTTAGGTGTATATTCACTTTTTTTATAAATCTCTTTAATATCATCATATCTAAAATAACAAGCTTTTGTTTTCTTTATGATAAATACACCATTAAGTGTCAAAATATAATTCTCTTGATTAAAATATTCTATATTATTAAGTTCATCAGTTAAATTATTAGTAATAGCATATGTTTTAAACTTCTTTAAATTGTTGTATGCGTTTATTTTGCCTACATAAAGAAGCAAGTGAAAAATAATAAGAATTAATAAATAATAAAAATTAACTATATATGAAAATATAAAAAGGACAACGAAAACAACAATTCCCACTAAAAAATAAAACTTCATATCTTCTTTTGCAAATTTTATATAGTCATCAATGAATTGCTTATTTTCCATAATATTATCACCACTTATCGTACTATTATATCAAATAATATAACACAAAACTTTATCATTTAGTCACTGAAATCAATTTCTATAAAAATATTTCCACACTAGTATTTAATTTTATCATATCAAAAAAAAGAGAATAACTATTTATTCTCTCGGCATTTTATTACTACATAACGATTTGGCTCTTCGCCTTCACTCTCAGTATAAACATATTTATCATCATTTAAAACATTATGTACAATTCTTCTTTCATAGGAATTCATTGGGTCTAATTTAGCGTCTATCTTTGTTTTAGCTACTTCTCTTGCTGTTCTCTTTACTAAATGTTCTAAACGTTTTTGTTGTTTTAATTTGTATTCAGCTACATCTAAATTAAATTTAAATGGTTCCCCTACTTCATTTAATATCATTTGTTTAATTATTAATGATAAGGCATCAATTGTACGTCCATTTTTTCCTATTAAAATATTATTATTATCACTATATAAAACAATATTTAATACGTCATCACGAACTTTTACTTCAATATTAGATTTTACTCCCATTGCTTTCGTAATATTTATTAATGATTCTTTTATGAAATCAACAATATCACTTTTTTTAATTACTTCAACAACAACCTTTTTACTCTTAAATAGTCCACCCTTTTGTTCTTTTTCGTTAATTATTAAGTCTTTTTCTTCTACGTTTAATTCAGCAAGCGCTGCATCAATTGCTTCTTCTCTTGTTTTTCCAACAAATTCATACTTTTCCATTTACTTTCTTACTCCTTTTAATTAACAAATTTTGACCTATTGTAAATAAATTACTCGTCAACCAATATATATCTAATGCTGTTGTCATAAATATTGACATAACAACAATCATTATAACCATTGTTCTATTCATCATTTTAGTTTGATCATTTTGAACTGTTGAAACATTTAATTTAAATGAGAAATAAGTTATTAAACCTAAAACAACGATAATTGCAAGATATTGGAAATTACCATTTTGAATTCCTGTCCAAGGAGTTGTACCTAATTTAAATATCCACATCTTATCTTCAAAAATAGCAGGTACCCTATTAATTGCTTCTAAGAATGCAATAAATAAAGGTAATTGTAAGAAAGCATATAAACAACCAGATGCTGGTGAAATATTATATTTTTTATAGACCATACTAATTTCTTGAGTCTTTTTAAACATTGATTCTTGATCTGTTTTGTTTTCATATTTTTTCTCAATACGATCTAATTCTGGTTTAGCTTGATTTAATAATTCAGATTGCATTGCTGTTTTTCTAGTAACTGGGAAAGCGACCAATCTAATTAATAAACTAGTAATAATTACAGATAAACCATAATTTTTAACGAAATTTCCAATTGTTATAATTAACCAAGCAAGAGGTTTTACAAAGACGTTTGTCCATAAACCTTCATCTTTTCCTGCATTAAATTTCATTGTTTTACATTCAGGTAATTTCTCTAGATTTACTTTATCAGGATATTTTTCATATACCTTAATAGTCTCTTCATCAGTTGGACGACATAGAATATTTTGCGTTAAATTTTGACCAGTTTCAGGATTTTTAACAGCTTTTCCATCATCTTCCATCGTTTTTGTACATCCAGATAAGAACAATACGCTGATTATTAATATCAACATTAATTTTATTTTTTTATTTATCTTCATCCTTTTTCTCCTTACTATCACTATTAATTTTATCTATTATATTCATATATTTAGCATTTATTTCAGCAAACGAAGGACCTATGTATTCGTTCCTAACTATTATAATATAATCTTTGCCATTTTGATAGTTTTTTTTATAATTATCAATAATCATACGCATTTGTCTTTTAACTTTATTACGCACAACAGCATTTCCTATTTTTTTACTGACTGAAATACCAAAACGATAATGATCTAAGTTATTATCCTTAATATATATAACAAATAATCTATCTTTATAATATTTACCTTTTTTTATGGCTTTGGTAAATTCTAAAGGTTTCTTTACGATATATTTTTTCTTCATAAACGCACCTCATACAGTGTATTATACATTAAAACAAATAAAAAAACTACCGTTAGTAGTAGTTTATTTAACTAATTCTTTACGACCTTTTTTTCTACGATTATTAATTACATTTGTTTTAATACGTGCAAAAAATCCGTGTTTCTTGGCTTTTTTTCTATTATTTGGTTGATATGTACGCTTCATATAAATTCCACCTCCAAACTGAAATCTACATTATTATAATA
>CANQWJ010000072.1 GCA_947627525.1 uncultured Bacilli bacterium | reverse complement strand
GCCGAAGTGCTTGCGCAGGGAGGAGATCTTGATGTGGCGGATGTCGATGCCGTCGATGAGGATCTGGCCCTTCTGAATGTCGTAATTCCGGCAGATCAGGGAGAGGATGGTGGTCTTGCCCGCGCCGGTGGCCCCTACAAAGGCCACGGTCTGCTTGGGCATGACGTGGAAGGACACGCCCTTCAGGACCCATTCGCCGGGCTTATAGGAGAACCACACGTCTTTAAATTCGATCTCGCCCTCGATATGCTCCAGCTCGATGGCGTCCGGCTCGTCCACGATCTCCGGCACCATGTCCAGCACTAATCATTCCTGATATATCTCTTGGATTTCTAACTCGTTTAGCTTTGTCATACAATTCTTCCCAAACGGTATTCTCACTATATAAATACTCGATATGAATAGCATAAAAACCCTTGTTTTTAATTGTTTCTTTATTATTAATAGAAGTTGTATATCTAGTTCCCTCTAAAGTAAATAATTCTTTCAATGTTTGATAGTGATTTACTTCTTTAACTTTAGCATAAAATATTCCCAATTTATTACTAAAGTATTCAATAGTATCACCCTTTTTTAATTTGTCATAATCGTTTGTATCTTGAATATTTGCTCTTACGTCTACTCTTTTAGTATTGTTTTTAAGCGCAAGTGCATTCTCATCATCAATATTTAATTTTATTATCATATTTTTCTCTCCTCAATAAAAAAATTCTGCTAATGCAGAACTAATTTATAAGTCAAAAATATTTCTAAAAGTCTAATTCACTCGGAGTAATGATTAATTCTGCATTATTAATAATTTGTAAATTTTTCATCTTAATCACCCTCCTTCCTTAACAATTTACACTTGTAATATATCATAAAATCATTTATTTGTAAATCATTATAATGATTGCTTTTTAGATACTACCACATCATTAGCGCTCGCCATTGTAATTCCTTTAATTAAATCTTTAACACTCATTTTTTCACCAGTGTCCAAATAAATTTGTGATCCGCCCATGCCACTAGCATTCTTACTTGCGGTAACAATTTCATCTAAAGTAAGAGAACCATTTTCTAAATGTTCCATAATAATAATTAAACCAACCATTTTAGTCATTGATGCAACAGCTACACGCTCATCTTTGTTTTTTTCAAATAAAATTTCCCCACTATTTGCTTCTATCAAAATACCAGCTTTACCTTGCTTCAACAAATCTTCTTCCGCGTATGTTTTTGGTATAACACCTAAAAATATTAACCCTATCAATATAATGATAAAAATCTTTTTCATCCTTTCACCTCAATAAAACTTATGCATATACTACTCTTTTATTCGACAAAAGTCTTCTTTTTGTAAACAAGAGTAAATTTACATTTTTTAACAATTCATTAATATTTACTATGTAAAATAATATAATTAAAAAAAGGAGACAAATAGTGAAAAAGAAAGAAAATATTTATTGTTTTTTAACCATTTTAACTCTTATTTTAATATTAACCAGTATTTCAATAATAAAAGTGTATAAAAAAAATAAACCAATTGAAGTATTCTCTTCAATGAGTACAACAAACTTTTCCAAAAGAAGATACTATAAAAAAGAATATCAAGAACGATATGAAAATTACAAAGGAAAAAATCCTAATTTAGAAGATGATAAAGTTATCATTTACGTAAACATTGGCTTAGATAAACCATTTTACACTAATACTAAAAAAAGTCCTAGACAGAATACCAAAGAAGTTCTTGTCAATAAGTATTACTATCTCGATAAAGACTATGTTCCCAAAGACTTAACTCTAATTGATGAAAAATATCAAAGTGGCAATCGTAAAATGGTCAAAGAAGCAGCAATGAAATTTAATGAAATGGCAAGAAGCGCTAAAGAAGCAGGTTATAACATTAGAGCAATTTCAACTTACCGCAGTTTTGACTATCAAAACAATTTATATACGCGCTATTCCCAAATTGATGGTAGTAAAAAAGCCGATACTTATTCAGCTCGTCCGGGATACTCGGAACACCAAACAGGACTAGCTGTTGACGTTGATAACTTCATTACTAACTATACTAATTTTGGTTCTACTAATGAATTTGGGTGGATGAAGAACAATGCTTATAAATTTGGTTTTATTTTGCGATATACTAAAGAAAACGAATTTATTACGGGTTATCTAAATGAGCCCTGGCATTATCGCTATGTTGGTGTTGGTATCTCTACTAAAATGAAACAAGAAAATATATCTAGTTATGAAGAGTTCTATTTTAAATATCTCGATTAAAAAAAGAAGAACTTTATTCTTCTCATTTTAATAGTTTAGCGTGCACCACAAGACGATATTCCGAATTATTATAACAAGTTGAAAGAGTCAAGATATTATCACTAGCATTAACATCAACTTTAAAATTATAGATACTTCTTTTCTTGATCATTTTCAAAAAGTTTTCAAAAGTCTCGTCATTCGCAAAGCTCATCGTCAAATAATCATTAGTATTTTTCAAAGTATATATAGAGAAAATTTGCCATTTCATATTTTTATGAATCGTATTAAAAGTAATGATTTGATTATTCTTATTAGTATACCAACTCTTATCTAAGACTTTCTTTAAGTTAGCGAACATAACCCCATAATTATTACGATGTCCATAAATGATAATATTTTTGTCAAGTGGATTAATATTATTACGATAATCTAAGAAAATCCAACCATGACTATTTCTCTTTTTATAATAACTATAATTTAAGTAATAATCATTATCACTATGTTGGGTAACAGGGTAATTAATGTTTGTATTATTTACTTTTAGCCAGCCAACCGTCTCATCATTTATTTTTAACAATTCATCAAATACCTGATTAAACTCTTTATAATATGGGCTTGGTTCGCTTGGTTTCGGTTTATCTTCTTCTTTTTCTGGTTCTTCTTCAAGTGGTGTATCAACAAAGTTTTTTTCTTCTTCAAAGAAATTATCAATTTTATTTAAGTCAATCGCTTCATCAATACCATCTAATTCTTCATTTATTTTTCGCGTATCTTCTCTATATTTTAGATAAAAAACAATTGCTAGAGATATTGCTAGCGCAATAAACAAAATCAAGATAAAGCGAAAGAATCCCAAATTAATCTGTTTCATTGTATTTTTAGAACGATATTCACTAGTATACTCTATCTTTAAACGAAGATTATTGTTTTTAAGCAATTTCTTATTCTTATTAATAATATGATCTACTAATTTAATAATCATATTATTATTTTCTTTTTGATGCAAAACTATTTTTATATTTTTCTTATTATTTTCTTTTATCTTGGTAAGAATATAATCGATACCATCTTCATCGACATCATATAAATTAATTATTTTTAATTTATTATTAAACCTAAAAAAGGCATCAATATCTTCAATACTTGTTTTATCAAATTGACAACTTACATCAATAGTTTTCTTATAATAAACATCAGAATAACTATGAAAATTATTCTTTTCCATAAAATCACTTAAATAAAGAACTTCACAGCGCGTCTTTATTTCTATATTTTTATCATGATCTAATTTATCAAGCATAAAAGATGGAATGGAATAACAATTTACTCTTTTAACATACTTACTACTTAATAGTTTTTCAAAAATGATATAACTGACATTTTTATCTTCTACTAAGTCAATTTCTTTAACATTAGAAATATCTTCAATAATAGAATAAACTAAAGGAAATAAGTCATTAGTTAAAATGCTTACGCTATCAATTTCACGTTTTAAGACAATTAAATTGAAAAAAGACTTAATTATATCCAAATTATCATTTATATAAGTATCACTAAAAATCATCTTTTGGGTATTTATGACATTAGTATTATTGATGTTTTCTGTTTTTTGGTGAGATGTATAAAGAGAAAATGATATATTATTTTTATGAACTTCAACTAAAATCTTAATCATTTTCTCATCTCCTCTTCTATTCTATTAATATCTTAACACAACAAATTATTATTAACAATAAAATTTACCAATATCTAAAAAAATGTATATATGTAAACATTTTGTCCACAATATTAACAAATGATGTCATTTTATTGCTAAAATTGACGAATAATGTTAGTATTTTATTATAAGAAGGAGGATAAAAAATGAAAAATAAGTATTTTAAAGTTATGAGTATTATTGCAGTTGCATTACTTACTGTTGTATTAGGTAATGGTAAAGTTGAAGCTGTAACTCAATCACAATTTACATTAGACTATGCTTTCCACTATACTCTACCAGATGAGTTAACTCCAGGATATAATGATATAATCATTAACACTGCTGAAAGATTAAAGAGTAAAGACAATAAAGAGTTGAATGATAAAACAGAATATATCATTAACTACAAATTAACAGAAGTAGATAAAGACTATTATGAAAAGTTCAAAACTCTTCAAGATCAAATCTTTACAGAAAGCAACATTCGAGATGGTTTAACTGTTGAGAATCAAACTATTACCGAATTTCAAAACCTAGTAAGAGCAAAATACAATGATGAGGAACTTTGGTGCTACAACAAACCAACTACTGGTAGAATTAAAGTTGAAGCTAATTGTGAAACAAAATATTATGTATTAACAGTTGATGTTGAAGCAAAAGATGTTAAAGTTGATTCTTATGGATGGGAATATATGACTGCTAAAGCATATGAAGTAAAAGCTGATAAAACTGTATGTCCTAAATGTAAGATAGTTGGAAATAAGTATTATGACTCTGAAGGAAATGAAATTGCAAAAGCTGAATATGAAAAAGCTTGTCCAAAAGGAAATCCTAGTACTGGTGTTAATACTCCATACATTATCTTAGGATCTGTTGCTTTAGGTGCTGCATTAATCGTACTTATTAGTAAAAAGAAAAAATTTATCTAAAATAAAGTCAGGATAACCTGACTTTTTCTTTTACTTCAATTTAAGTTTTTTAACAAAACGCTCTAAATCTTCACCTTCGATATAACAAGTTCCAATATCAGAATGCGTTGTATCATCATGAAAATCACTTCCACCTGTAAAAAGAAGATTATATTCTTCAGCAAGTTTTCGATAATGTTCTGTATCTTCCTCTCTATTTTCAGGATAGAATCCTTCTATGCCATCAATATTTAACTTAATTATATCTTCTTCCTTAACTTTTCCTTTATTTAAAATAGGATGCGCCCAAACAGCGATAGCATTATTGCGATGTAATAATTCAATTGCTTCTTCAGTTGATGTCGTTGTCGCCGGAAGATAAGCTTTTGATTCATTGGATAAATATTTATCAAATACTTCATCAATTGGCATATCATATTTTTTAGAAATGTATCTTGCTAGATGAGGACGTCCAACAACGTCTTTAGCAAGTTTTTTTACTTCGTCATAATCGACATCAATATCATATATTTCTTTTAAAAGAGCTATCATTTTTTTAGCACGAATAATTCTTTTTTTATGCATATCTTTTAAGTAAGCCAAAAGTTCTTCGCCACTACCCGAATTATTATAGAAATAACCGAGTACGTGAATATTTACCTTTTGGTACCAAGTTGATAATTCAACACCTATTAAAACAGCAATATCTAGTTTATCTTTTACTTTTTGATAGGTATCAAAACTATCCAAATTATCATGATCAGTTATCGCAATCATTGATAGACCTCTCATCTTCCCTCTTTGGGCAACTTCTTCAACAGTATATATACCATCAGAATGAACTGTATGATTGTGTAAATCAGCTTTCATAACATCACCTAATCCTTATAATCTTTATATCGCTCTTCATAGCTTTCTTTATTTCTAAAAGTAGCATCATAGGTAAAATCCGCAATTGCTTCATCACCTTCATCATTATATTTAGCTCTTCTTTTTATATCTTTAGCCATCTTTGTAGAAATAACTTTTTTCTTTTCATCATTATCTTTTTTCATTTTATTCACCAATAATATTTTAACAAAAAAAAGATGTTTATTAAACACCTTTTTAAATATAGACTATTTCTTTTTTGGACTCGGAGTTATTCTTTTCTTTATATTGATATTTCTTTATTTCCACAACGTGTCCTAGTTTTAAGCTTTTCTTAACATCAATTATTCTTTGATTTTTTGAACCACGGAACTTAACATCATAACTCTTTTGTTTTAAGATAAATGGTCCATCAACTAAGACATCAATTTCATTTAAGAATGGCATGACACGTTTGTTTTTAGAAGAAAGCTCTATTAACTGTTCATAAGTAAATCCCGTATAGCACCAAACATTTAGACCTCTCGTATGACAAAATTTGGCAAGTTCGGTACACTCTTTCATTTGGTAAAACGGATCCCCTCCTGAAA
>CANQWJ010000071.1 GCA_947627525.1 uncultured Bacilli bacterium | reverse complement strand
TAGGTAATACTTTAATTGTTGTTGAACATGATACTGATACAATGCTTGCTTGTGATTATTTAGTTGATATTGGACCGCTTGCTGGTGACCAAGGTGGTGAAATAGTTGCCTGTGGAACACCGCAAGAAGTCATGAAAAATCCTAATAGTATAACTGGAAAGTATTTGAGTGGTGAATTAAAAGTTGAAATACCTAAAAAACGTCGTAAAGGTAATGGTAAGTTCATTGAAGTAAAAGGTGCTAGTGAAAATAATTTAAAAAATATTGATGTTAAATTCCCACTTGGAACTTTTACTTGTGTTTGTGGTGTTAGTGGAAGTGGTAAGAGTAGTTTAGTCATGTCTATTCTTTCCCGTGCGGCAAGAGATGCCATTTATAAAGTAAAGGAAAAGCCTGGTAAACATAAAAAGATAATTGGTCTTGAAAATATTGACAAGGTTGTTGAGATAACGCAAAATCCAATTGGTAGAACACCTAGAAGTAATCCAGCCACTTATACTGGTGTTTTTGATGATATTCGTGATTTGTTCACGACGACTAAAGAAGCTAAAATGTACGGTTTTGGAAAGAATCGTTTCTCTTTCAATGTTAAAGGTGGTCGTTGCGAAGCTTGTCGTGGTGATGGTGTTAAAAAAATTGAAATGCATTTCTTACCTGATGTTTATATTCCTTGTGAAGTATGTAAAGGTAGTAGATATAATAGTGAGACTTTAAACATAAAATATAAAGGTAAAAACATCGCTGAAGTTCTTGATATGCGTGTTAGTGAGGCATTAGAATTCTTTGATGCTATTCCACGCATTAAAAATAAACTTCAAGTTTTAGAAGATGTTGGTCTTGGTTATGTAAAACTTGGACAAAGTGCTACAACTCTTTCTGGTGGTGAAGCCGCTCGTGTTAAACTTGCTAAAGAACTACAAAAAAAGGCAACTGGTAAAACATTATTCATAATGGATGAGCCAACAACTGGTCTACATATTCACGACATCAAAAGACTTCTTGCAATTATTCAAAAAATAGTAGATAATAAAGATACAGTTATAGTAATCGAACACAACCTAGATATGATAAAGACTGCTGACTATATAATTGACTTGGGACCAGAAGGAGGAGACGCTGGTGGTACTGTGATTGCAACAGGAACACCAGAAGAGATTATTGAATGTCCAAATTCTTATACTGGCCAATTCTTAAAAAAGATAATGTAGGGTGGTATGATGAGGAAAAAGTCAAAGAAAGAAAAATTTAATGATTATTTAATGCGCATTATAGAAGGACTTCTATATATGTTTGCCTATACTGGCGTTTTTCTAATTGTTAATTACATCTTTGATACTTTCATAGTAGATGAAACACATTTATATTTGTATTCTTTTATTGCCGTTATATTAATCTATGTACTAAATAAAACAGTAAAACCAATTTTGTTTCATTTGACTTTACCAATTACTGGACTTACGCTTGGGCTGTTCTATTTTGTCAATAATATGATCATTTTAAAAATAGTGGAATTCATAATGAATGATAAAGTAGAATTTACGAGTTTGACGACATTGTTTTTTATATCAATTGTCTTATCAATATTTAATCTAATAGTTGAGAATACTATTGTTAAACCAGTTATGAAGAAGGTGAAAAGTTATGAGTAGAGTTGCGTTAGATTTAGGATTCATTCAAATCTATTGGTATTCATTAATGATTGCTTTGGGTTTGTTCTTTGGAATAATTGTTATTATACGTGAGGGTAAAAGACAGGAACTAAAAGAAGATTTTTTTATCAATTTAATCTTCTATGGAACCATAATTGCTATTGTCTGTGCAAGACTTTATTATGTCATATTTAATTGGTCATATTATAGTAATAACCTTGTTGAGATATTTGAAATATGGAATGGTGGTTTAGCAATTCATGGCGCTATGATTGGAGGAGGATTGTTTACTATTTTTTACTGCATGAAAGAACGTAAACGCTTCTTAAAAGTAATTGATATTATTGTTGTTGGATTAATACTTGGACAAGCAATAGGTCGCTGGGGTAACTTCTTCAATCAAGAAGCTTATGGTAGTGTCGTAAGTCTTTCTTTTTTACAAAGCTTACATTTGCCAGAATTCATTATTGATGGTATGAAAATTGGAGCGAATTATTATCATCCAACTTTCCTTTATGAGTGCTTATGGAATTTAATTGGATTTATAATCTTGGTAATTGTTCGAAGATTTAGATATATTCATACTGGACAACCAACAGCTATATATATGATGTGGTATGGTGTTGGAAGATTCTTCATTGAAGGACTTCGAACTGATAGTTTAATGCTTGGAAATTTAAAAATGGCTCAAATAGTATCAATTGTAATGTTCTTAGCGGGACTTGGATTATTCCTTTATAAAGCTAGACAATCACGATTTGATGATCAATACAATGTCACAATTAATGCTGTTGGAAATTCAATACCAACAAGTTCTCAACAATAATGCATATTAAATAATAAATATTTGTTGACTTAAAAACACTTTTATGTTATTTTATAGGTGACACGTAAAAGTGTTTTTATTTTGGTAAAATAGGTAGGGGATAAAATGAAAAAACAAGAAAAAGAAACAGCTAAGAAAAAAAACGTAAAAAAAGAAGAAAAAAAGATTGTCGAAAAAGAAGTTGAAATTAAAGACAAAAAAGAAAAGAAAGAGAAAAAACAAAGAGTAGGATTTTTTAAATCAATCTTTAACTTTTTCAAAGGTGTTAAAGATGAAATGTCTAAAGTAGTATGGCCTACAAGAAGAAATATGATTAAATATTCTATTGCAACTATCATATTTATCATTGCTTTTGCACTATATTTTTATGGGATAGAAGTGCTTATGGCATGGTTAAAAGACAATATCGTCGTATAGGAGAAGTTAATTATGGAAAAACAATGGTATGTCGTTAATACTTACTCAGGACATGAGAGTAAAGTTAAAGAAAAGTTAGAGATGCGTGCTCAATCAATGGATATGAAAGACTACATTTTTAGAGTCGTTATTCCTGAACAAAAAGAAATCGAAGTAAAAGATGGCGTTACTAAAGAAAAAGTAAAGAAAATGTTTCCTGGATATGTCTTAATTGAAATGGTTATGAGTGATGAAGCATGGTTTGTTGTAAGAAATACGCCTGGTGTTACGGGATTTATTGGATCAAGTGGTAAAGGAGCTAAACCAACACCATTACAACCATATGAAGTAGATAATATCCTTAATAATATGGGTATTAGTCGTCTTGATGTTGATAAAGAATTAGAAGTTGGTGCTAAGGTCAAGATTATTGCTGGACCATTCACAGGTATGTTTGGTGTTGTTGATAGCATTGATCTTCCAAACCAAAAATTATTATTAAATGTTGATCTATTTGGACAAGAAACATCTGTCGAAGTTGAATTATCACAAATAGAAATATCAAATGAATAATTCCAATAAGTGCTTGATTTTTATAATTGAATATGTTATTATTGAAGCGCTATATTGAATTATATAGAAAAATTTAAGTGGGAAGCGCGGACTTTGGCTATTTGGACCACTCGCGAAAACGAAATAAAAAAATAGGAGGTGTTTTTCGTGGCAAAAGAAGTTGTTAAAAAGATTAAATTACAAATTCAAGCTGGAAAAGCTACACCTGCTCCACCAGTTGGAACAGTTTTAGGACCAGCAGGAATTAACCTACAAGAGTTTTGTACTAAATATAATGATGCAACAAGAGATAAGATGGGAGATATATTACCAGTTGAAATTTCCATTTATGAAGATAGAAGTTTCGATTTCGTAATTAAAACTCCACCTACAGCCTTCTTGTTAAAGAAAGCAGCTAAAATCAATAAAGGTTCTGTTAAAGGATCTAATGAAACAGTTGCAACTTTGACAAAAGAGCAAATTAGGGAGATTGCAGAAATCAAATTACCAGATTTAAATGCTTATACAATTGAAGCAGCAATGAAGATTGTTGAAGGTACTGCTCGTAATATGGGTATTGCTATTCAAGAATAATAAAGATATAAAATATTAAATATTAAAGTAATTTATTTATACATATAGGTTTATACCTATGTGGGAGGATGATCCGCTTAACCACATAAGGAGGAAAAGAAAATGAAAAAAAGAGGAAAAAAATATGTTGAAGCCGTATCTAAAATAGAAAAAGGTAAAGCATATACTAAAGAAGAAGCAGCAAAATTAGTTAAAGAAACATCTGTTAGTAAGTTTGTTTCATCAGTTGAGATTGCTGTTAGACTTAACTTAGATACTAAAAAAGCTGACCAACAATTAAGAGGTGCAATTGTACTTCCTAATGGTACTGGTAAAGATAAGAAAGTTCTAGTAGTAGCTAAAGGTGATAATGCTAAGAAAGCTGAAGCTGCTGGAGCCGATTTCGTAGGAGACGTAGATATCCTAGAAAAAATCGAGAAAGAAAACTGGTTTGGATTTGATGTTATGATCGCAACACCAGATATGATGCCACTTCTTGGTAAATTAGGTAGAGTGTTAGGACCTAGAGGACTAATGCCAAACCCTAAGACAGGAACTGTTACAGTTGATGTTGAAAAAGCTGTTAATGATGTTAAATCTGGACGTGTTGAATATAGAACTGATACTTTCGGTAATGTACATGGAATTATCGGTAATACTGATTTTACAGAAGAGAAGTTAGTTGAAAATATGGATGCTTTTGTAGCAAACCTATTAAAAATTAAACCTGCATCTGTAAAAGGTGAATACATAAGAAACATTGCTATTTCTAGTACTATGGGTCCTGGAATTAAAGTTAGTATAAATTCTTTTGACAAATAGTATTTAGTAATATATAATATATATTGATTTTGGTGCCATAGACAGTAGGTATAAAAATAAATCCTACCGAGGACTTAAATGATAGAACTATCGGGTCTTTATGTCTATGACGTAGAGACCTTTTTTGTGGCACTTTTAAATATAATAGGAGGTGAAGAAATGGCAAACGAAAAGATTCTAGCAAAAAAGCAAGAAATAATCGATGAGATTAAGGATCGTGTTCAAAACAGTTCATCTGTAGTTCTATTTGATTATCGTGGAATGACTGATGCTGAAATCAAAGAACTAAGAATTAAACTAAGAGAAAACGATGCTGACTATAAAGTATATAAAAATACTTTAATGGCTAGAGCTTTATCTGATTTGAAGATTGACATCACTGATAGTTTGGTTGGACCTAGTGCTATGGCCTTTGGTAAAGATCAAATCGGTGCTGTTAAAGTATTATCAGACGTTGCTAAGAACAACCAAGCATTAGTTTTAAAAGTTGGAATCATTGATGGAGAAATATCTGACAAAGCAAAATTAGCTGCTTTGGCAACAATTCCTTCAAGAGAAGGACTACTTACTATGCTTGCTGGTGGTATGATTGGTATCGCAAGAGACCTATCTATCTGCTTAGACTTATATGCTAAACAAAAAGAAGAATAATAAGGGGAAAAAAGAAATTTAAAATAAAAATAGGGAGGAAAAGAAAATGGCTAAATTAACAAAAGATGAATTTATAAGTGCTTTAAAAGAAATGAACCTTTTAGAAATTAAAGAATTAGTAGATGCAATGAAAGAGGAATTTGGAGTAGATCCAAGTGCTGTTGCTGTTGCTGCACCAGTTGCTGGAGCTGCTGCAGCTGATGACACTCCAAGTGTTGTAAGTGTTAACCTAGTTAATGCTGGAGCTGCTAAGATCAACGTTATCAAAGTAATTAAAGAAATTACTGGATTAGGATTAAAAGAGTCTAAAGATATCGCTGATAACGGTGGAGCTGTTAAAGAAGGTATTTCTGTTGATGAAGCAAATGAAATCAAAGCTAAATTAGAAGAAGCTGGAGCAGAAGTAGAAGTTAAATAATTCTGTTTTAGTTATTAGAATCACTTAGGTGATTCTTTTTTTGTAAAGTTTGTGTCAAATTATCAAAAAAGTATTGACTTGATTAGAAAACGTTTGAAATATAAGCGTTTTTGAGGTATTATTATATTTGTTACGAAAGGATAGTTAACTATATAATGTTATTAGTTAACTCTTTTTATTTTTGAGGTGAATATGGGACAATACTTCTCTAATGACGATTTGAAAAGTAATATTCAAAAGTATGAAGTTGATATTTTAGGAAATCATTATTCTTTTTATACGGATAATGGTGTTTTTTCCAAAGGTAAGTTAGATTTTGGAACACGGGTCTTAATTGAGACAATACCTTTAAATATATTAAAGGGTAATATTTTAGATGTTGGTTGTGGCTATGGTGTCATTGATATCATTTTGGGTAAGTTAGTAGATGCTACCTTTTTAGGAATTGATG
>CANQWJ010000070.1 GCA_947627525.1 uncultured Bacilli bacterium | reverse complement strand
TAAAATAAAATTACAATTTAATGTTACTATTTAATATTATCATATATTATAACATTGGCCTTGAACGAAGTTCTTACTTGACTAAAGGCCAACTTAACGGAATTTGAGGTGGTTTTTTGCTTACAATTACGTTGTTTAATGGTAGTTAATTATTCATACATTAGACTTCATCTTAATTATTCTTTTGGCTTTTCTTGCTCTCCAAGAAAAACGTCGGCTACGTTTTTCCTTGGAGAGAGTATAGCAATAGAATAGAAGTATTAGTTAAAAGTAAAATCTTGTAGTCAAATTTTAAAACGGAATATCGCAAACGAGCAAAGCATAACAAAGTTAATGGATCTTGCGAGTTGAGAATATGCCGGCTTTATTATTGACTACTTATTTTACGCATAATTGAAAGATGTCTAGGAAAACTTGTTTTTTCCTAGGCGTCGCCAATGAGACATAAATAAAAATATTGACTAAATAAAAAAAATTATTTTATAATTGGTTTGTAATCTAGAAAAGTGATTTTATGTATAGTTAGTCGACCAATAATATTAAAGTTTAAATTTGGGCGTTTTTGAGGCCTTATTTGGCCTTTTCTTTCCAAAGATTAACTTCCTATAATTGATATTATGTTGCCTTTCATAATGTTTTTTTGTAATAATAAATAGTAATAGTATTAAGCTTATTATTACAGTAATTTGTAATGTATTTGTTGTGTTATATATGTTGTTATGTAATATGTATGTAGATGAATTCAAATTAATTTAAATTTAGATTTATATATTATCCTTATTATAAAATTTAATAAGGTTATAATACGCGTATATATCCTTATTTATATATATAATAAGGTTATAACATGCATGTATATCATATTTTATATTTAAATAAGGTTATAAAAAGAGATAGGTTATCTATCTCTTCTCTTTGTCTTAATTACAGCTAATTCTTCACCTGATAGGGCATCTATTGTTGTACTCTTCTCTACTTCAAAATAACTTGGTAGGGTATCTTTTGTTATTTTTTCTATATACCATTCCCATTTGTTTTTAAAGGGAATCATTGGATATATTTCTGTTCTTGGTGTGTGATCACAAGAGCACATTTCAATGTAGAATGGGACACTATTTTTATTGGCTACTCGTATGATGCTTTCCGTTGCATAACAAGGCTTTTGCCCTACTACTAAATCTGTTTTTAATAGTGGTGTGGCATGACTAAATGGTTGTTTAACCAAATGAATACCTTCAAGTTGTAGAACTGCTAGTGAAGGATCATATACAGTAATTGATCCTTTATGTAATTTGGCTTGCCTCTTTTGTATTTCTAGAGCTAGAGCAGGGAATCTTCCTCCCCCTACTTCGACTATATCTTTATCTAAGCCATATTCTTCTTCAATTTTATTTGCCATTTGAAAATATGGATTTTTATCTTCTGGTAAAGCGCCGATTACTGAAAAAATTTGTGAAAAAACTGTTTCACCATTACTAAAATTATAATATGCATCTTTATAGTACGTTAAGATATAACTAGATAGTGTCATTTCTAAATATTCTTTTTCTTCTTCAGTCATGCTTCTATCATAATCATCACCATAAATTGATACAAATTTATCTATTCTTTTTTTTAGTTCTTTGCAGTCAATCATATTTTTTCCCCTTTTCAATATGTGCTAAATTATATCACAATTTTGATAAAAAGTCAAAGTTGAACGCATAAATGAGTGAGATTTTGCTAATAATGAAAATGGAGGTAATATTATGGCAAAGAAAAGTCAAAAAATTAAATGTAATGTTGAAACTTGCAAACATAATGATTGTGAGCAAGAATTATGTCAATTATCAGAGATAAAAGTTGGTTGTGGATGTAATGATCCTAACTGTAAAGATGACACAATTTGTGATAGCTTTGAAGAAGAAAAAAAGTAGATATTTAATTTATAATACCTTTAAAGTTCGTACTAAAAAATACGATTTAGAAATGTATTAAAGAAGAACTTTGGAGGTTTTTTATTGCTTTATTAAATTAATAATAAATTAATGGTAAAAAAGGATTAAAATAAAAAAAATACATTTATTTGTATGGAAATAAATGTATTTAAAGTAGACACACTAGTATCTTTCCCCTACTTTTTTGTTTTTATTTTTTGATTATTATTACTTAAATTATTTGTAGTATACTGAGCAAATATTTCACATGGTTTTTTAGAATATAAAATGTCTAATTCATGTAATGCTCTTGTACAAGCAACATATAAGAGATGCATGTCTTCCTTTGAGTTTATAGAATACATATTAGTTGATGCATCGTTCAACATAACAGCATCAAACTCTAAACCTTTTGACTGTTTACAGGTCAATACACTTATGCCACCATTATATTGCGAATTTTCTTCTGTTATTCTATTAGCATTAATATTTTTATCTTTTAACTCATTAAATACTTTATCTGCTTCTTTATCATCTTTACATATAATTGCAATACTCTTATAGCCCTTTTCTGTCCACTCCGCAATTTTACTTATCTTATAATCAATGTCTTTACTACTTTCAGAAAAACTGACTTCTTTACCTTTTCTTATTACAGGTTCGGCTAAAGAAAGATTTAATTGTTGTAAAATTCTATTAGCATTTTCGGTTATTTGAATAGTTGTACGGTAACTCTTGTTTAAGTTCAACAATTCACAATTACCATTAAATATTTTGTCTATAACATCATGCCAATCTTTAACTTGGCCACAGGAATTAATTGATTGTGCCAAATCACCATAAATCGAAAAACAACTATATGGTAATATTTCTTTTAATGCATAAAAATGAAATAGTCCATAATCCTGAGCTTCATCGATTACAACGTTTTTATAACCTAAATTAGTTCCATAAATTAAATGTTGAATGTGCATTAAAGCAGGTAAGTCATTAAATGATACTCTTCTCTTTTTTAATGTTCCTAATGTTTCTTGTTGCAATTGTTGAATTTCTGTTTCACTGAGATTCGGTAAATATCTTTCTGCATTTAATATGAATATTTTATATATATCAGTACTGCGTAATTTTAATTTATTAAAATAATCCTTTAATAACTTAGTTCCCTTTTCACGCAATAATTTATTTAATTCTGTACTTTTTTCTATGGCAATGTGCCTGTTTGGATCTGTTTTAGGTAGTGACATATATATAGAACGATATTTGGCATTGAGTTTCTCATATATGTCATCTATATCATTTTTAAATTTTTCAACAAAGTAAGTATAAGCATTTTCATAATTTGGTAATTTGTTTAAAGTAGAAAGGACTCTTTTCCTTATTTCATCGGCACTAAAAATTTCTTCTCCATCGATACAAAAACCATTATCTACGATTCCAAAATTGATATAATCAGTGATAAATGTATCTAATGCATTTTTATATTCGATAGATGTTTTAAACTGTTCAACAAAACTTTTTTTCTTATTATCAATTTTTTCTAAAGAAATTTTTTCTCCTAAACAATTAGTTATTAAATTGAAATATGTTTGTTGTGAAACTGATTCAGTATCTAATTCTGGTAAAATAGTAGATATATAATCTAGAAAATATTTGTTCGGTCCAATGATTAAGAATTGATTTGAATTGATTTTATCTTTAAAGTTATATAACAAATAAGCAATTCTATGTAATGCTACAGAAGTTTTACCAGAACCAGCAACTCCTTGAACAATTATATTATCCATAAAAGGTTTTCTTATAATAACATTTTGCTCTTTTTGAATTGATGCTATAATTGTTTTCATTTTATCGTCAGCATTTACTTTTAAGTATGGTTGAATTAAATCATCATCACTTACTAAACCAGTATCAAATGCTTCAATTAATTCTCCATTTTTTATAATAATTTGTCTTTTTAATTGTAATTCTCCTTCAACTTTTCCAGAAACACTTTCATAGCTAACGTCCCCTATTTCACCATCATAATATAAGCTACAAATTGGTGAACGCCAATCAGTTATCACTTGTTTTCCGTTATCCATAACAGTTGTTTTTCCAATGTATATCTTTGTTGGTTTTGCACTACCTTTAGAACAGAAATCAATTCGTCCAAAATAAGGACAATCTCTTGATAATTTTAAAACGTATAGTTTAGTAGCAGCAGAACTCATCAAATCTTCAACTAGAAAAGTATCTCCCTGTAAGACATTATTGTAACGTTTTGGTATTTCTAGCATTTCTTTTTTTTGTGTTGCAATAGACTTGGATAATTGTTCTTGTGTATAATTAAGATATGCTTTTTCTTCTTCAAAAACCTTTTCCATATATGCATTTCCCCCTCTTTCTGATATGAATTTATAATATTTCTTTTTCTAATTCATTAGCAATTTTTTCAGCATTTTTAAATAAATGTCTACACAAATTTGTCCTAAAGAAGCCAAAATCTAATAAACTAGTTTTAGAATTATCTTTTATATATTGTTTGTATCCATATGTACTCGTTAAGATTTGAATCATATATAGATATGTCATATATTTGACATCATATTTATTGATTTTTACATATTTATTGAACTCCTTTACATATGCGATCAAATTATTGACATTTATTTTACCATCTTTTGCTTTTTTGTCAATATAGCTATATGATCTAATAACTTCCCAGACAACAGGCATTTTGCATGCTGATACAAAGTCAATTATGGCATTAATCTTTTCGTCTTTATATATAAATTGCAAGATACTATAATCGCCATGCGTGTTAAGAATAGTTAATTTATCCATGTCACTTAAATCAACATTTTCTTTAACATATTCCATCATTTCAATTTTTTCCGTTAAATCTTTAATAATTTTATCTTTATATTCACCATTTGCCATTTTTATTAAATCTTTATGTTTTTCAATACCTTCATTGATAGTTTCAACTGAATACCAAGATGATACATCATTAATTGGCAATTTATATTTCAAACTCTTTAATGATTTAACAATTTTACCAAGTTCACGGGAAGATTCAATCATTTGTTCATAAGATGCCGTATTAGATTCAATTGTGTATCCATCAATATATTTTTGTAATATTATTGTTTTTCCTTTATATGTAATATAATAGTTTCCGTCAATTGTCGGAATATATTCAGGAACTGATAATTTATCCTTTCTCAAGTGATTAATTACATTTATTTCTTTAATTATTTCTTCCTTGGTATATTTAGACTGAAATTCCTTTAATATATAAGTATTATCATTCAAAGAATATATGTTAGCACTTCCTCTATTAAGTTTTTCAATCTTTTCTACTTTAATATTATATTTTTTCTTTAATAAATCTTTTATTATATTATTATCCAATACAGTTTCTTCTATCATTATTTTAACTCCTTTATTTCTTCTATAATTTGTTTTGAATTACCTCTAACATTATATAGAGGAATTTTTAATTTTTGTAACCAATTTTTAATTTTTATGCGATCAATATCTAAAATATAGTTATCAGTAAAAAGTGGTATATCAGAGTGCCAAGTACAATATTTAAATAATGTTTTTATGACTATATCTTTATCTTGAACTTTAATAATATCCGTTTTACCATTATCACAACAGCCAATTAAATTAATTATATATTTAATTTCAATATTTATGTTATTATGTTCGACTATTTTTTCATTATTTTTGTCAATCTTCATGTATCGTGATCCATATTTGCAATTAATTCTATTATTACTATTACTGATTATTGTTTGATCAGTTGAAACTATTGTAAAATCATTTTTCAAGGCCTCTATACATAAAGTTGTTTTACCACTACCAAAATCACCTATAACTAAGTAACCAACATTTTTATAAGATAAAACAACTGAATGAATTAAAATATTATTATTATCATTAACGATGTTAGAAATAGTGTTGAATAAGATAGGATATATGTCAGTATGAAGTAATTTCCCATTAATAGTAGTAATATTATTGAGTTTAATTATCGTTTTATCATTATAAATTTCAATAGAATAATCATAATTATTAATATTTGTTTCTTCCAATAATAGTAATCTTTTTTTTATAATATCTTCATATTCTTTTATTTCACATAATACGAATAACTTTTTATTATTAACTAAATAGACTTTTTTAAGCATATATTTATATCACTACCCTACACGTTTTTTTATCTTTTGTAAAACTATTGAAGCATTTGGATGTTGCTCATTATCTACACTTAAAGAAGCATTTAACTCATCACCAACAATGTAACCATTATATCTTTTAATCATTCTAGCATCGTTTGGACCATTGCCAATAGTGTATATTTCAGTACTTGGAAGTAATATTCTTCTACTACATTCATCGATAGTAGAACATTTATCAGTGTTATTAAAGACATGAATACTAAATTTGTTTTTT
>CANQWJ010000069.1 GCA_947627525.1 uncultured Bacilli bacterium | reverse complement strand
TAGTAGCACTAGACTTACCAGCATTGTTGCAAGCACAATCTAGTTTTCCATAAGTTTCAACAGCAAATTTAACCATTGCAGCAACTTCATCAGCTTTGGTAACGTCAGCTTTAAAACTTACAGCTTCTCCACCATTATTTTTAATTTCTTCAGCTACTTTTCTAGCTGTTTCTTCGTTATAGTCAACAACGACAACTTTTGCTCCTTCTTTGGCATAGCATTTAGCTACAGCTTCACCAATTCCTTGACCTCCACCTGTAACTAAGGCAACTTTATCTTTTAATAACATTTTTCCCTCCTATATTTTGTTATTACAATGTCATTGTAACATAAAACGAAATATAATTTGTCATTAATTGGTATTTTTACTATTTTATTTACACATTTTACTGTTATTTTTTAGTGAATAATCGCCTATATAAACATCTCTATTTCCATCAATAGTATTACAAGTAATTAAAGTAATATCTTTATCTTTGGAACGATATATTTTAGTACCACCATCTTTTAATATCGCTTCTAAATTTAACTGTTCCGTAATATCTTTAATACTATCATCAAACGTTTGAAAAACATGAGAAATAAAAAATTTTAAAGTTTCTTTCTTTTGATCAGCTTTATCTATTATATAAAACTCTTTAATATTAGTAGTTATGTATATTTTTTGTTTAGAATCATAATATACTTTAAATTTTTGACTAGGATTTTTATCTTTAGAAATATAAAAGTCAATACTACTATTACTATCTAATGGACAAATGTATTTTTCAAAGTTAAAAACAGTTTTTTCTTTATCAAAAGGACAATTATAATGTCTTACGAAAAGGCCTTCATCAACATATAAATATGTTCCACTATTTTGTTCTTTATGAATACTAAAAATGGGTCTATTATTAAACATTTTAGCTTGAATAGTATCTAATAAAACAATACCTATTAATAATCCTATGACAATAAAAATAATCTTTATTTTTTTCATAATATCAATTCCTATCTATCTTTTAAATAATTAAAACCAGTTAAGTAATAAGTTTCATCTTCCCATTTTATAAATGTGTTTTGGCCTGTTTCTACTATTACTTCTACTTTATCTTGTTCATTAACGAATTCTAATATGTAGTTTAGACCAATATATGTTGTTAGACCTTCCCATACTTTAGAGTTACCAATTAGATTTATTATATCTTTTATTTCTTTTTCATCTTTAATTGTTTTTAATAATTCTTTACTAGACCAATCTTTTACTCTTATTTCTTTTGTGCTTTCTAACTTCTTCATTATCTTGCTAGATATCTCATTAAATTTAGCACTGTAATTCTTTTCAATTATGTTATAAATATTGAGATAATTATCATCGTATTTAGTATATTTATTAAAACCTGTAAATTTAATAGGAGCAGGGGATAGAGTAAGTTCACTTATTTCTTTATCTTTACTATCATATAATTTTATTATGTAACGATATTCTTTCGCAAAATCAACACTTTCGTCTTCTTCAATGGTGATATTTTTAAGATTAGTGATTATTTCTTTAATTTCTTTTTCATCCTTAATTGTATATATTTGTCTCTCTTCAAATAAAGTATCTTCAATAGTTATCTTTGCAGTATCATTTAAATGCGTTTTTATTTTTGTAAGTTCATCTTTATTACTTAAATTATGACATCCATATAATAGTGGCAATATTAGTAATAATAATAAAATCTTTTTCATGCTTGACCTCACTTTATATCAACTATTAGTGATAAACTTTCCCATTTTCCCGTAGTATTATTTTTTACTTTTAAACTTTCGAGATAACTTTTTTCATTGGAATAATTATTAGGATTTATTTCTTTTATTTCTCTAAAACCAAATTGATAACCTTGAATTATATAATCAGTTTTAGTACCTTTAATCATGTATGCTAAATAAGTTTTTCCTATTTCAATATCAATATCATTAGGATATTTTTCTTGAACTACAACATCTTCAAAAGGAACACCATCAATTTTGTGATTAGGATTTTGTTCTAAAAGTTTATCTTTATCAATATCAGCATCTAACCATTCGAGATAGGGAAGAGTACCACCACTACGATGATAAGTTATTTGTTTTTTTTCTAAGTTTCCTTTAATGACATTTAAAATGGTTGCTTTACCATAAGTGAAGATGTGAAGAACAGGTTCATTAGTTACGAGATTGCGACGAGAACATCCATCAATAGAATCAATTCTAATAAGGGCAATGTAATCAACATTTTTTTCTAATTTTTTAGGATCTTTAATAGTAAATGCTCGATCTTCATTATAACTACTTATTTTTATTATTTTTTTACTATCGCTATAACTATTATTCTCAGTAGTTATCTCTTCTTTTAATCCCTCTTTTTTTAACTCTTTCTTTTTTAAATTAATATTATTAACACTAAAAAGACTAACTACAATTATTATTAGAGAAACGGGTATTAAGATATAACGCCAATTACTTTTTTCTTTTTTATTATATTTAGAAAGAATATTTTTATAAGTTTCTTCTTTATTTAATTTTTCATCAAAGACTTTTTTAATTATCTTTTTATTTGCCATCTTTATTCCCCCTTTCTTGCATTAATTCTTTTAATTCATTTAATGTTCTATATAGATAATGTTTAACATTTGATTCCGTAAGATCTAAGCTTTCAGAAATCTTTTTTATACTCATATCAGCATAATAGTAAAGATAAAAGATTTTACCAATAACTATTTTTTTCTTCTTTAAAAAGTTCCAAATCAATTCAATATCATCTTTATTAATAGTATCTTTTAAAATATCAATATCATTAGGAATATTATCTATTAATGAATAGTCTTCTTTTTTAGAAAAGAAAGAAATAATTTTATCGCGATATTTAAAACGATAATATTCTTTAACCTTATTTTTAGTAATACCAATAATATAAGCATTACTTTTAGGAAAGTCTTTTCCTTTTTCCATATTCTTTAATAATTCTAAATAAACATTTTGAATGATATCTTTAACGTCTTCTAAATTAGAACAGTTACAAATGACATACTTTAAGACATTTTGATAAGTTTTATCATATAGTTTATCGAATTCTTTTAAGGTTTTTTGATCGATCATTATCTCACCTCATCTTAATAGTTGTTAGTTTCTTTAAAAAAGTTCCAAAAAAAAGCAAATTTTTTTATTTGCTTATTACTTAGTTCTTTCTTTGATAACATCATCACTTTCTATTTCACCAATTAGTAGTGATGATTTAGGATTGTGTTTTTTAAAATTATCGTTTACTTGTTTTTCATCAAAATTGGCATAACAATACTTACAAAAATGCTTACAAGAATTATAGACACCAATATCAACCATTTGGACACAGTTACATTTTTGACCTTTACGAGCGGCCCAATTTCTATATTTTTTACCAGTTAGGATATAGGCAAGTTCATGAGAAAGACATTCACCAATTTTAAAACCATATTCACTTAAATTTCTTTCTTCAAAACAAGTTTGAACACTCATTCCATGCTTTTTAGCACTTTCACTAAAACTAGTTCCAATCGTTTTATAATCATTTTCCGTAAATTCTCTAAAGTTTAATTCTTTGGCATTTTTACGAACATTTTTATATTCATCAATGAAAGATACTATTACTTGTTTAACATAACCATCTAGTAGCGTACACATTCTTTCAAAGGCTTTTTGATGATAAGTTAAATCATATTTATTACTTAAAAAGATGGGGTCATATCTAACATATAAATTATCAATTCCGACTATTTGGGATAACTCTTTGATTGCTTCAATTATTTTTGTCTTTGGTGGAACATTTGGTTCAATATCATCTTTATATGGTGTTAGCGTAACATGAAAAAGAATTGGTTTATCTATCTCTTTTAAATATTTTAAAATGGGTAGAGGATTTTTAGTACAGAAGACAATCGCATCAACATCTTTAAAATTAATACGACTTATCAATTTAGGATTATAAGGATTTCTTACATCGACAAAACCTTCATGATACCGATTCATGAACCATTCTGTATAAAAAGCAACTATATCGGTTCTTCCACTAACATTTAAAATCATAATTTACCTCACTACCTTTATTTTAACATATATTGATAATTATTTTCTTGCTTGTTAATTTTAATTGTATTAAAATAGTTGAACAAGAAGGAGTTAATGGTTATGAGTATAGTTGATTTTTCAACAGGTGAAGATTTAGATTTACCTGATATTTCTGAAATATATAATAAACTAGAAAAAATGTTTCCTAATCAAAAGAAAGAAATGAAAGCTATTCTTACTGTTTTATATAAGAATATGGCTTTAGTAAATTTAAAACGTACTAGGAATTTAAACTTGTTGACTTTAAAAGAAAATGTTTTAATTCTTAGTAGTGATTTTGGTTGTGCTAAAGATTGTTTAAAAGTAATTGCGGATGGTTTAGAAGTACCAATTTATTTTTTATGTGCTGGATGTTTACTAGGTGAAGACTATAATAGATATCTTATGGAGGCCTTAGATAATTTAATAGTAAATAGAAAAGGAAGAATACTTGTTTTAGAAGATTTAGATTTATTACAATATTATACGAAGGACGATTTAAATATATCAAGAGAAAGGGAAAAACTAGCATCATCTGTTTTGAAACAATTCCTTTCATCTTCTTATTGGAATGTTGAAAAAAATGGTGAGTTATCTGATAGATATATTGGTGATATGAGCATTGTTGGGATTGGTAATATTAATGGTGTTGTGAAGAAAAGTTTTTCAAGAGTAATTGGGTTTTATAATAAAATTCTTTCATTTGATGGAATTAAAGCCCTTGTTCAAAACTCGCAACTCCCAGAAGATTATCTTACACTTTTAAAAGAACTAGGAATTGATCTAGTGGTAGAACCTTCTTTTACTTCATACATTGCTCAAAAAGTCAATAGTCGTTGGTGCTATGATAATTTAGGGAATTCTATTGCGAGTTGTATCAATGAAATCGTTGATGATGCGTTATTAGAATTATTTATTAGTGGGAATCAAGACTTAGAGACGTCTATTCCTAGTAAGAAATATGATGAATTACATTTGAAAGAACCTGATTCTGAAAGTAAACAAAAACCTTATCAATTAGTTAAAAAGAAAAATTAAAGTAAAAAACGAAATGATGATATAATGATGGCGGTGAAATTATGTCAAAAGTATCTAATGCTATTACAATGCTTCAATTGTTATCAAGTGGGCGCAAATATAGTATTAAAGAGTTGTCTAAGGAATTAGAAATATCCGAAAGAATGGTTAGACAGTATAAGGAAGACTTAGAAAAAGCAGGTATTTATATTGATACTATTATGGGTCCATATGGGGGATATGTTTTAAATCAATCGATAAGAGTTCCTGTTCGTAAATTTAAAGGGAAGGATTATAAATTATTAGATCATTATATTGAAAAAGAAAAAGATGAAAAAAGAAAAGGAGAATTAATTCTTCTTCAGGATAAAATAAAAGGTGTCTATATTGGTAGTAAAAATGAAGATAAAGAATTAAATTTAGAGGATGAAACACAAAATAAATATAATATTTTAATGCGTGCCATTAAAGAAAAGAGAAAAGTTAAAATTAAATATTATTCTTTCAAATATGGTGAAAATGAAAGGGTTATTTGTCCTTTAGAAATGTTTTTATTTCAAGATGGATGGTATTGTGCAGCTTTTTGTGAACTTCGTAATGATATGCGTCATTTTGAACTTAAAAGAATTATTACTTATGAATTATTAGAAGAAAATTTTATCTAGACGAAATATCGCCTACTTTAATGTTATTAATATGTTGAAGAGGTGATTTTTTATGGAAGAAAATTTTGAGCTTTTAGTTATGCGTGTTTTAAATAGTCTTGATAAGTCAGACTTAGAACAGATCAATTCTTTATTGAGATCTTTGAAAGATCCAACTATTTGTGTGGGAGTAGGTGGAAGTCATGTCGTTAGTACTTTTATGAGTAAAGTTTTAAATTCTAAAAATGGAATTATTACTACTAATGGAACGTCAAGGGATATGCGTTACATTAATAAAACGGGGTACCAAAATGTTGTTTGTTCTAGTTATGCGGGAAGAAATATAGGTGTTGATGTGGCGTTTTCTAATGACCTTAATAAATATTTATTTTCTAGTCTGATGCGAGAAGGTGTTAATAATATTATTTATGATTGTGATAGGGAACACAGTTTTATTTCGCTTGCGGCAACTTTAGTGCCAATGACCATTCTTTTAAATTATTATCTAGATGGAAAACAAGATGTAATAAAAGATATTTTAAATAATGGTAAGAGTTTTGTTGTTGAACCTAATTCAGTTTATGAAGTAATGAGTGGTCATGAGAGTTTAACG
>CANQWJ010000068.1 GCA_947627525.1 uncultured Bacilli bacterium | reverse complement strand
AAATTTTTCAAAATATGATATACTTATATTAGTTAGTAGTTATTACTACCTATTATTAAGTATGAGAAAAGTTATTCGACTTCTTCTCTATACGCCCCATTTAAAATCAACTTATGAACTATTAAAAGTTTATAAGTTTTATTTTATAAAACGATAATGTTCTCTTTCTATGAAAAAAGACATTTTTTATGATAGAATTCAAAACAATCCAAAACAGCTGAAAAATGTTCTATTTATAAAACAACTTAGTCACTATATACAATTTGTAAAAATAATAAAATATCTATTGATTATATTTTAAGTAGAACAAATAATTCTATAATAATTAAATAAATATAAATTAATAAAAAAAGAGAGGCTTTTGAAGTTGTCAACAAAATTCATGCTCTCTTTTTCTTTATATCATTTTATTTCAAATTATTATATTTCCTACTTATATAAAATTTTGTTGCTTTTCCATCTTGATTTACTTTATGATACTTATAATTTTTCATTTCTTTTTGTAAATCTTCAATATTACCTTAATGCATCATTTTATCATCTATAAAAGCTTTGAATTATAATAGTCTAATACTTTCTAATGGACAATATAAGTTCACTTATTAATCATTTCTAATAATTCATTTATTACTTTTTCATTATCAAGTTGTAAACAATATTTTACTTTACTCGTTTTCTTACTGTCAAAAACATAATTACCTTCATCAGTTATTTTATTAACCTTAGCTAATTCAATTTTAAAATATTCAGGATGAGTATATAAAATAGGAATTGCTATATCATACAAAGTTTTACAACCAGTAACTTTTACTAAATCTAAAGCTAAATAGTTATCAAGTAAATAATCACATATTCTATTAGTTCCTTTTAATTTTCCTTTAATTATTTCTAAAGGAATTCTTATATTACTCGCTACTTCTTTGGAATAAATCATTGTTATATTTTCAACATTATCAAAAACTATTTGAGCAGCTTTAATATCTTGTCTTAAATTAAATTCAATGTGATTATTTTGGGAATATTTTATTTGATAATTATCACTTCTTCCTCCTAACCAATATATAGTTATGTTTTTGGCTATGCTAGGATTTTTAGTAATAGCCAAAGCAACATTAGTTAAACAACCTATTGCTAATATAAGAACTTTGGAAGAAGAAGCTAGCTCAATAATTTTATTTACAGCTGCAATGTCTTTATTTTTATCTGCCTTTTCAAAAAATTCCGAACTACCTTCATATATTAAGTTTTGATTTTTATTTAATATATTTAAAATTTCTTTAGATACTATAAGGTTTTTTTCCATTACTGAATTAAAATTATAATCATGCCAAAAAGGATCATAAGGTTCTAATGTAATAGCTTCCAAATTTTTTTCAATTTCACTTACTAAACAATATGCTAAAGCAAAATAATCGTCAATTTCATTTGTTAAATCGGTATCTAAAATTACTTTCATTATAAGTCCACCTCTAAATTATTATATATTAATTGTATCATATTTAAAAACTTTTACTTATATAATACAAAATATATTTAAAATTAAAAATTTATATCATGAAGTGAAACTAAAGACGAATATAATTGTTTATAGAAAGAGACATAGTTTATAACTTATAATTTAATCGCTCCATATAAAAATATAGAACTTTTCTAGTTTTTTTTATTTTGTAAAACTTAAATTAAAGTAATTGCCAATTTTTTAATTTTTAAATATAATTATTCATATATAGGAGTTGGTGATATGGCACTACCAAAAGTTAAATTCGAAGTATTTGATATTTCCGAAAATCTTGATAACTTAGTTTGGTATTTAAATGAGGAAAATAGTAAGAATAGTCCACTCAATTTCTATGAGTTTACTCTTGATTTATTTCCAACTTTGAAAGACAAAATTACTACTGATATGAATGATGAGGAAAGATATCTTATTTTAGAAAAAGAGGTTAAACCAATTTTAGAAGAGTTATCTAAAAATTCAAAAGATATTTTAAAATATCAAAAAGCTTGGGATGAAGTAAATGATAAAATAATGCAAGAGTTGGAAAACAAATTAGAAATAAAATGGAAAGAAGACACAAAAATTACCTGTCAAGTAGGACTACTTCCTGTTTGTCCAAGAGATATTATGGGACGTACTTTTGTCATTAATTATGGAATTTCTGAAGAAAAAATGATTGCGACAGCAATTCATGAGATATGTCATTTCCTATATTTTGAAAAGTGGAAAGAACTTTTTCCTAATTTTAGTGAAGATGAATTCGATTTTCCACACATTGCTTGGTACTTGAGTGAAGCAATGATTGATCCTTTAATAAATAATGCTACTTTTAAAAAGTATACCAAAGATGATTTAGAAGCATACTCAGTATTTTATGAAACATATATTGATGGAAAATCAGTAATTGATACTTTAAGAGATTATGTTCAAAATAATCCTATTGATGTTGCAATTAAAAAAGGATATGACTTTTTCCAAAAGTATAAAGATAAAATAAAAAATAATTAACTTTTAACTAATTTAGAAATAAATTAGTTTTTTTTTATAATTTTTTTAGGAAAAATGAAATCAATGTTTAATGATATTATCAGGAGGTGAAAAAAGTGTTTAAAGAATATCCGTGTGTGATGCAGGAAGGTCCAAAAGATTGTGGAGCTTGTTCACTTTTGACGATAATTAAGACATATGGTGGTAATGTCAGTTTAGAATATTTAAGAGAGTTGACAAGAACTAATAAAGAAGGTACTAATGCTTATCTAATAATGAATGCCGCAAAGGAGATGGGATTTACTTCAAAGGCCGTTAGAGGCAGTGTCTTTGATCTTGATGATGACATGTTTCCTTGTATTGCTCACGTTTTAGTCAATAAGAGTTTAGGACATTTTATCGTTATTCATAAAGTTGATCGCCTAAAAAAAGTTTTGACAATTGCTGATCCAGCAGTCGGAAGAAGACTTATGTCATATAATGAATTCTTAGAAATTACAACTAACCAATTCATACTCTTTACACCAACAAAAAAAATACCCAGTTATGACAATAAAAATGCATTGAAAGAAACAGTTATGACCTTGTTTAAAGAAAATAAAAATATTTTTATATCTATTTTTATTTTTTCACTAATATGTGTCATTATAAATATTATAAGTTCTTTCAATCTACAATTTATTATCGATAATGTCTTTACTTATAATTCAATTAATAATTTAAAGTTCATTTTTATTATTATGCTTTTTTTGAGTCTTATGAAAGTCATTAATAATTATGTTCGTAATAGTTTATTGAATTATATTGAACATGAACTAGACCATGTTTTAGTTCACGATATCTTTAAACATATCATTTCACTTCCTTACCTATATTATAAAAATAGAACAACAGGTGAGGTGATATCACGAATTAATGATTTAGGAGAAGTACGCGACGTAATAAGTAAACTATTCATTACTATTTTTGTTGATTTCCTTCTCGTTATCTTTGTCTTATTTTCTTTATTATCCATAAATATAAAACTGACTCTTGTAACAATAGGTATTGTTTTTGGTTATTTTCTTATTCTTTTTGTGTTTAATCCATTCATTAAAAGAATGGTTCAAAAAATTAAAGAAGATGGTGCGAAAGTTAATTCCTTTATGTGTGAAGCAATAAGTAGTATTGATACAATAAAAGGTTTATCTCTTGAAGAACAGATTATTAATAAGTTTTATAAAGTATATAATCACTTTTTAAATAGAAGTTTTTCATTTAATAACCTTTATAATTGGGAAAGTTTTTTTAAAGAATTACTTGATAGTATTGGTTTATTGATAATTATTTTTGTTGGTTCTATATTCGTCTTAAAAGATATGATGAATTTAGGAGAATTAATTACTTTTAATAGTTTAATTTTTTACTTTTTAGAGCCGATTAAAAATGTCATAAACTTTGACGTCGATATTAAAAAAGCTAAGACATCTTTTAATCGCGTTAATGATTTATATACTATAAAGAAAGAGAATCTTGATTTTGATGAAAAATATACTAATTCGGAATTCAAAGGAAATATTAAAATAAATAATTTATCTTTTTCTTATGATAATAAAAAAGAAATACTTCATAAAATTACACTTAATATTAAAAAAGGAGAAAAGATCTTGATTACTGGTAATAGTGGAAGTGGTAAGAGTACATTGATTAGAATCCTTTTAAAATATTTAGAAATCGATAACACCAAAATAGAAATAGATAATAAAGATATAAATTATTTTAATGTTCGTGAATTACGCGAAAAAATTAGTTATGTATCCCAAAATGATATTCTTTATAATGATACGATATATAACAATGTGACAATTAATCGTTATGTCGATTATGATGAATTTTTGAATGTGTGTAAGATGACTAAAATAGAAGAGATAATGGATAGGAATAATTTAGGATCATCACTCATAATCGAAGAAAATGGTTTTAATTTAAGTGGTGGTGAACGTCAAAGAATAATGCTAGGAAGAGCTCTTTTGAAGAAAGCGGAAATATATATTTTTGATGAGAGCCTAAGCCAAATTGATGTTCCTAAAGAAAGAATTATTTTAAAAGAAATATTTAAAAAATATAAGACTAAGACCTTTATCGTGATATCGCATCGTAGTGATAATGCTGATCTATATGATAGAAAGTTAGAGTTGAAGGATGGAAAGTTAATTGATTGATATAAATGATTATAAAGTTATATATAGAGGAAAGATACGAAAGATCAGTAAGACTTGGTGGAAGATATTAATTTTTGTAATAATAGGTATAGTATTCATTAATAATAGTTTCAAATATTATAAGTATTATCAAAATAGAGGAGAAGTTCAAGAAAAATTAGTTGTTTTTTATGCTTTGATTGATGACGTTGATAAGATAACAAAAAATAATGAAATATTGATAGATAAAGATAAATTTGCTTACAAAATAACTTCGATTGGTAAAGATAATATTTACATGAATGGTAATTACTATAAAGAAGTTAAGTTATCTATTGATGAAATGACAAAGCAAGAAAACACGATTGTTGACTTTAAAATAATAATTGAAAAATACTCACTTGGGAAATATGTATTTGAAACAGTTTGGAGGTAATATGAAAGAAATTGAAAATAATGAATTAGAAAATATCCAAGGTGGATCAATTTCCCCTTGGGCAGCAGTAGGGCTAGGAGCTTTGTTCGTCTTTCTTGTTGGTGTGTATGACGGCTTGACGAGACCTCTTGCTTGTAATGATTAGGTGTGTTATGAATTATATTGAAAAAGACGAAGAACTAATGGACATTCAAGGTGGTATTAGTTTGACGAGTGGCATTTTAAATGCTCTTGGAAGTGGTGCTAAAATCATTTTGGAAATAGGAAGAAGTTTGGGTTCAGCAATTAGGAGAAGTTTTTCAGGCGATATTTGTTAAAAGACCATTTGGTCTTTTTCTTTTATTTTATAAATAAAATTTGCAAGTGGAAAAAAATAATAGTATAATGTTTTTAGAAAGAATATAAGATGGAGGAGCATATTGTGAGAAAAATATACACAGGAATAGACATTGGTAGTGATAGTATCAAGATTGTTGTGGCAGAAATTAAAAATGATAATTTTTATGTACTGGCTTCGACATCTAAAAAAAGTAATGGTATTAGTCGTGGATTAGTTGTTGATAGTGATGAAGCGGAAAAAGCTTTGAGAAGCGCTGTTGATGATATTGAATCACAAATTGGTGTTAGAATTGATAAAGCTATCGTAACTGTTCCTTCAAAGAGTCGTAGATTGCGCATTGTCTCTAGTGCGATTAAGTTAAAAGGTGAGAATCCTTCAGTTACAGGAAGTGATATTGCACGAGTTTTAGAAGACGTCGTTATAGGTGCTGTTAGAGATGAAGATGAATTAGTTACGACAACGCCAATTGTTTTCAGTGTTGATGATCGTGAAAATATCATTAATCCTAAAAAGATGGAAGGGAAAAAATTAGGAGTTAAAGCCGTTATTGGTGTTGCTCCAAAACAATACTTATATCCATATTTAAACATATTTAGCGATGTGGGAATTGAGGTCATTGATATTGCTTTTGGTAGTATTGGTGATTATGCTCTTGCTTCTAATAAAGCAATTGATAAGGAACTTGGAGCTATTATTAACATTGGTGAAGAGACGATTAATATATCGATCTTTAATAAAACGATATTGATTAAGAATGAAATAATCAAATTGGGAAGTAAAAATGTTGATAAAGATTTGTTATATATGTATGGCGTTGATTTAGAACAAGCTCGTTTCTTAAAAGAAAACTTTGCTTTGAGTATGAGTAAAGAAGCCGATGTTAACGATACCATTGAATTAGAGTTAAATAGTGGTGAAATATTAACCCTAAATCAAAAAGATGTTACACGCATTGTTGAAGCTCGTATTGTTGAGTTATTAAAACTTGCTAAAAAAGAGATAAATAACTTAACAAACCGCAAAATTAGTTATATAATTGTTACAGGTGGTATAACAGGATTGACAGGTTTCAGTACTGTTTTAGAAAAAGCATTAGGAATGGAAGCATATGTTTTAAATACTAATATTATGGGAATTAGAAATAATAAATT
>CANQWJ010000067.1 GCA_947627525.1 uncultured Bacilli bacterium | reverse complement strand
GAAGTCAATTATTAGGTCGTCATAAAGTTTTAACGGTTGATGAACGTGAACGTTTGGTATATGAAATAGTAAGTGCGATGGATCAATTGCGCAAAGGTAGAATTGGTGCTCTTATTGTTATAGAGCGTGATATCAGTCTTTCTGATTACATTGAAAAAGCTAAAAAAATATATGGTGATTTATCATCTGACTTGTTAGTATCTTTATTTTTCCCTAACAATCCTTTACATGATGGTGGTGTTATAATTCAAGGGGACAGAATCAGTTGTGCAGGAGCCGTTTTCCCAACTAGTAATAATTTAAAAGGCAATAAGCGTTTAGGTACAAGACATAGAGCGGCTCTTGGTATTAGTGAAGAGACTGACGCTATTGTCTTAGTTGTATCTGAAGAAACTGGTCGTTTATCAATTGCTTTAAAAGGAGAATTGTTCTACAATCTTTCAATTGATGACGTTAGAATGACTTTAATAGATGAACTTAAACCAAAACAAGAAACAGAATTTGAAGAAGAAATAGATGAGGAAGAGATTTATGAAGAAAACAAGTAATAGAAAAAATATATTTAGTCCAATAGCAAAGTTCTTCGATCGTTGGTTAATAAGTCCTATAACAAAGTTTATCTTATTAATAACAGACTATTTCAAAAATAATGGTAAAGGAATCGAAAAAATTCTAAATAATCGTCAAGCATTGATAATCATATCTTTATTATTTGCGCTTTTTGCTTTCTATGCAATTGATTGTGAAGGCGTTTCACTTGTTGATGACAATGCTGAAATGTTGTATGGAATACCAGTAAAGGCCGTTTATAATGAAGAAGCTTATGTTATTGAAGGTTTGCCAGAAACAGTTGATGTAACTTTAATTGGTCGTAAGTCCAATGTTTATCTTGCTAAACAATATCCTGTTGATAATATAACGGTTGATTTGAGTTCTTTAACTCCTGGAACCCATAAAGTTTCACTAAATTACAAACAGAAAGTTTCAGCTGTTACTTATAAGGTTGATCCTTCTAATGTAACGGTTGTCGTTTATAAGAAAGTATCTGATACTAGGGAAGTATCAACTGATATTATTCATAAAGATCATTTGGATACAAAATTAAATATCGATAGTATTACTCTTAATAAAGATTCTGTTACAATTAAGGGACCAGAACATTTGATAAATCAAGTTGCATCAGTAAAAGCATTAATTGATGTTGACCATTTAACAAGTCAAAAAATTGGTTCACAGACTTTAACTGATGTTCAATTAGTAGCTTATGATAATACAGGTAATGTAGTTAAAGTTGAGATTGTTCCAGAAACATTACAAGCTGAAGTTGTCTTATCTTCACCTTATAAAAAAGTTCCAATTCGTATTGAAACAGAAGGGGAACTTGATGGTAAGGCAATTAAATCACTAACATCCAGTCTTAAAGAAGTAACAATCTATGGTAGTAAAGAAGCGTTAGATAAGATTGAATACTTACCAGTATTAATTGACATTTCTGGTATCAATACTGATAAGACTTATACAGTTAACTTAACTAATCCAACAGGTGTAAGAGAAATAAGTGATAAAACAATAACGGTTAAATTAGTACTTGATGAGGTCATTACAACAGAGATTAGCAATGTTCGTATTAATATAGACAACTTAGATAGTAGTCGTTATAGTGCACAAGCTGTAGATGAAAATTCTAAGACTGTTACAGTAATTGTTAAAGGTAGTCAATCAGCAATTGATAATCTTGAAAAGTCATCTATCACGGCATCTGTTGATTTAAGTGGTTTAACTGAAGGTGAACATGAAGTAGAAGTTGTCGTTAAAGGTGACGATAATACCTTGAACTATACGCCAAGAGTAAAAACAATTAAGGTAATCATTACTAAAAAATAATAATTATAATTAGATATTTTAAGCAAATCGAAAGATTTGCTTTTTACTTTGAATATTCCATCTTTTTTACCATATAATTTATTAAGATAATAAAGAGGTGAAAAATGAGAAAGGTTTATTTATCTATATTTATGATATTAACTTTGTCTTTTTTATTTGGATGTTCTAAAGATAATGAGTCTAATATCGTAAAAAAATTAAGTAAGAATTTAGATGATATAAAATCATATTATCTAGATGCTGATTTAGTCATTCAAAATAATGACGATGAGTATAGTTACAAAGTAGATGTCTATTATAAAGAAGGAGACTATTATCGCGTTAATCTTTTGAATAAGGAAAATGATCACGAGCAAATTATTTTGAAAGATAGTCAAAATGTTTATGTGGTTACACCTTCATTAAAAAAGAGTTTTAAATTCCAAAGCACTTGGCCAAATGATAGTTCACAGATTTATTTAATAGCATCTTTATACCAAGATATTTTAAATAGTAAGGACCGCATTTTTGAAAAGAAAGATGATGGATATCGCTTTGATGTTGCTGCTAACTATCCAAATAATAGTAATCTAGTTAAACAATCAATTTTCTTTGATAAAGACTTAAACTTGAAAAGTGCTGATGTCTACAATGATAGCAATGCTCTTCAAATGAGTATAAAGTTTAATTCAATTGAGATTGGTAAAGATATTGATGATGAGATATTTAATCTTGATAGTATTATTAGTAAGTTTGATAATGAAGAGAATAGTGATAGTTCTAGTGAAGAAAAAGAAGATAATGATAAAAGTGATGAAGAAAATAATGCATCAGATGTAGCATCAATCGATGATATAATCTATCCTTTATATATTCCATCAGGAACTGTTCTAACTGATGAAGAAAAGGTAGCTAAAACGGATGGTGAAAGAGTAATTTTAACTTTTGATGGTGAAAAACCTTTTATTCTAGTTGAGGAAACCGTTAATGCTAATAAAGAATTTTCAATAGTTCCTGCTTATGGAGATCCTTATCTATTACCAAATACGATTGCTACTATATCCGATAAATCAATCAATTGGATTAGTGACGGTGTTGAATATTATTTGGTATCTGATGTTATGAGCCAAATTGAATTAGTTGAAATTGCTAATTCTGTAACTAAAATAACGGAAAATAAATAGTTAATCTTGGATTAACTTTTTTCTATTTAATTAGAACTTAAAAGATTTTGTTTATTTTTTTAATATATATGTTATAATTTATATAGGTGGTGTTTAGTTATGGCAACGAAAAAGGTTGAAGAAAATAAAAAAGCAACAAATAAGAAAGTAACGAATAAAAATAATAGTGTAAAGGTAAAAAATAGTGCTTCTAAAAGTAAGAGTTCTAATACAAAAAAAGATAAGAAAGTTGTTGAAAACTTAAAAGAAGAACAAGAAATGGTTTTGTGTCCTAAATGTCATAATGAGTATTTGAAGTCATTAGGTGAATGCCCTAATTGTAAAAAAACTAAAAAAGTTAATGCTGATGATGAAGATTATGACGATGACGATTATGATGACGAAGAATACGATGATGAAGAAGAAGTTAGTGTAAAAAAGAAAGAAAAAGTTAAAGTTAAAGATAAAGATGAAAAAGAACCAAAAGAAGAAGTAGATGAAATAGAAGAAACTCCAAAAGAAAAAGTTGAAAAAAAAGAGATTTCTAAAAAAGATAAGAAAAAGATTAGTAATAGTGTTACAGGTAACTCCTTTATGGAACAAAACTCAGAAATTGTAAGCTTGTTTAAAATTTTAATAGGTGTTATAATTATTATTGGTGTTTCATACTTTGTAATAGCATTAATGAATGGTGACTTCAAGAAAAAAGATGATACAACTGATGATACTAATGAAGAAGTAAACTCAGAAATTCAAAATGAAAAGATTTTAGCATCTTCAATATTTGAAAAAAATGAAAAAGAATTTTACGTTTTTGTGTATAATGGTGATGATTCTAAGGCAGATTATTATAGTACACTTTATTCAGACTATAAGAATGCAACTGATAGTTTACCAATTTTCTGGGTTGATTTAAGTGATAAATTAAATAGTGATGTCGTTGTTCAAAAAGATGAAAAAACGAATAAGTATGCTCAAAAATTATCAGAATTACGTTTAGAAAGTCCAACTCTTATTTATATGAAAGATCATCGCAATAAAAAGTATCGTGAAGGTGATGAAGCTATTAATAAATTAAAAGAGTTAATTAAAGAATTAAACGAAAAAGAAAAATAAGATAAATTAGTTCCTTCGGGAACTCTCTTGCCTCAATAGCTCAGTTGGTTAGAGCACCTGACTGTTAATCAGGGGGTCCTAGGTTCAAGTCCTAGTTGAGGCGCCATTTTTGTATATAGGTTCATTACTTTGGTAATGATTTTTTTGTTTAGGAAAAAGTTTTTGATTAGTTTTCTCTTTAATAGATGGAATATTAATAATAAATTATAATAATTAACATATCTTTAAATAGACAAATATATTTAATTTTATTAAAAAATGTGTTAATATATAAATTGATAATAGTAGAGGTGAATTTAATGGAAAGAAAAAAGGATACTAGTAAGAATGAAGAAACAGTTAAGAGAAAAACAACTAATCGTATTAGACATAGGAATGTAGATAAGTCTGTTAAAGAGAAAAAAGTAGTTGAGAATGAAAAAGAAAATACTAAGAAAAGAGAAAAAGCTACTACTTTTAATTTAGTCGAAGTAATAATTATTATGATAATTACAGCTGTTTTTGGAATTCTTGTTGGAAGTTGTGTTGCATACTTTAAAGATAATGTAATTGATCATAATAGTGTTCCATATGAATTTCAAGAGTTTATGGATGTATATAATGATATAAAAAGTGATTATTATAAAGATATTGACCAAAAAGAAATGGCTGAAGCTGGTATTAAGGGAATGGTTGATTTCTTGAGTGATCCTTATTCTTCATATTTAAATTATGATGATAGTAATGAATTAGATGAAGAATTACAGGGTCAATTTGTGGGAATGGGTGCCACTATTACGACAAATGAAAAAAATGAGGTATACATATTAGAAATATATAAAGATAGTCCTGGAGAAAAAGCTGGGTTCCATGTTGGTGATATCATTGCGAAAGTAGGAGAACAAAATGTTGTCGGAATGGATATGGATAAAGTTTCTTCATTGATTAAGGGTGAAGAAAACACTAAAGTTGATGTAACTGTTATACGCAATGGTGAAGAAAAAACAATCACTTTGACGCGTGGTGTTGTTGAATTAACTTCTGTTTCTTATCGCGTTATTGATGGTATTGGTTATGTGCAAATTACCGTTTTTGCTCAAAATACACCTGATCAATTTAAAAAAGTAATGGAAGAATTAAAGAACCAAAATGTTTCATCTATTGTGATTGATATTCGTGGTAACTCAGGTGGTTACTTACAAGTAGCAGAGGAAATGGCTGCGATGTTCTTGGATAAGGGAGCTGTTGTTTACCAATTAGACACTAAAGGAAAAATAGAAAGCATTAAGACAACGACTGATAAGTTATATGACAATAAGATAGCAGTGTTAATTAATGGTGGTAGTGCTTCTGCATCTGAAATATTTGCATCAAGTCTTAATAAAAATTTAGGTACGCCATTAGTTGGTGATAAAACTTATGGTAAGGGTACTGTTCAAAAGACGAAGAAACTATCAAGTGGTGCAATGATAAAGTATACTGTTCAAGAATGGTATACATCTAAGGGAAATAGAGTTAATGGTCTTGGAATAGAACCAACTGAAAAAGTTTCATTATCCGAATCTTACTATGAAAATCCAACTGATGAAAATGATAGTCAATTACAAAAAGCACTTGAAATTTTAAAAAAATAAATAAAAAGTAATAAAAAAAGTAATAATATTTAAACTAATTTATATTTTGAGAAAGAATTATCCTTTTGAAAAAATATAAATTTTTTTTGAAAAAATCCTTGATTTTAAAGGGTTTATTATGATATACTCTAATCACGTGTGGCTGCTTAGATGTGTGAGGTTGCTGATACGCCAGGACAAGTTGAAGGCAAAAATCAGGTTATTTACACGGAGCAAGTCTATACAAGATATAGGCGAAGGGAGGACATAAAATGTCAAACATAGTTCGTATCAAATTAAAAGCATACGACCACCGCGTACTAGATAGTGCGGCAACTAAGATAGTTGAGACTGTTAAAAGAACAGGAGGAGAAATAAGTGGACCTGTACCACTACCTACTGAGATTCAAAAGTACACTATTTTAAGAGCTGTTCACAAGGACAAAGACAGTCGTGAGCAATTTGAAATGCGTACACATAAGAGATTAATCGACATCAAAAATCCTAGTAAGGAAACAGTTGATGCATTAACTCATTTGGATATACCTAGTGGTGTAGATATTCAAATCAAATTATAAAAAATAATAGGAGGAAATTAATATGAAAGGAATCTTAGGTAAAAAAGTTGGAATGACACAAGTTTTTACTAAAAGTGGAAAACTAATTCCTGTTACTGTTATCGAAGTAGAACCTAACGTTGTAACACAAATTAAGACTGTTGAAAAAGATGGTTATAATGCTGTTCAACTTGGTGCTGTTTCAGTTAAGGAAAAAAGTTCTAATAAAGCAAAAATGGGTCATACAGCAAAAGCTAACACAACTCCTAAGCGCTTCTTAAGAGAGATTAGGGGAGTAAATGTTGAAGATTATACTTTAGGTCAAGTTATTGATGC